>DASPMP010000041.1:0-19437 GCA_035626995.1 Gemmatimonadaceae bacterium | reverse complement strand
CCTGCGCCAGCGGACATCACGCGGCCTGCCATCACGCCGCATTCAGGGCATGCCACTTCGGATGGCGCGGTGCTGATCGTCTTGAAGAATCGCTCGAAGTCATGCCCATCAGGGCAGCGGAACTCGTATGTCGGCACGCTCGATAAATCCTGGACATGGTACCGCCCGCCACGTCGGCGGAGCTCAGTTCAATATACCGGCACCTGCGTCAGGACGTCTCACCCGGCCGATAGGCGCCCCATCGGGATTTCAGGACGCCGGCAATCTCGCCCACCGACGCGCGGGCGCGCGCCGCGTCCACGATACACGGAACGAGTGACGTGCTCGGGCCTCCCTTCACGCCGAACCGGTCCGCGACCTTCCCCAGCTTGTCGAGAGCGGCCGCAACCACTTTCCGGTCGCGCTTTCCCTTCATCTCGCGCAGGCGACGCACCTGTTCCTGCTCCAGGCGGGAGTAGTCGGGTGCCTTGATCACCGGAACCTCACTGTCGTCGGTGAACTTGTTGACGCCGACAATCACCGTCTCACCACGCTCCACTCGCATCTGATGCTGGTATGCGCTGCGGGCGATCTCCTCCTGGAAGAAGGACGCGGCGATTGCCTTGGCGGAGCCGCCCAGGGCGTCCACGCGCTGGAGGAGCTCCATCGCACGGGTTTCGAGCTCGGTCGTGAGATGCTCCACGTAGTAGCTGCCCGCGAGGGGATCGGCCGTCATCGCGGCGCCGGATTCATGCGCGATGATCTGCTGCGTCCGCAGGGCTAGCGTCGCCGCTTCGCCGGTGGGAAGGGCAAGCGCCTCATCGTAGCCATTGGTGTGCAGCGACTGGGTGCCGCCGAGCACAGCGGACAGGCCCTGGATGGCCACGCGGACAACGTTGTTCAACGGCTGTTGCGCCTGGAGCGTGACGCCACCCGTCTGTGTGTGAAAGCGAAGACGACAGCTCGCGTCGCTCGCGCCGAAGCGCTCGCGCAGGAGCCGCGCGTACATGCGTCGGGCCGCGCGAAACTTCGCCGCCTCTTCGAACAGGTCGTTGTGCGCCGCGAAGAAGAACGACAGCCGCGGCGCGAAGGAATCCACCGGCAGTCCTGCATCCACCGCGCTCTGCACATACGCCATGGCATTCGCGAACGTGAACGCCAGCTCCTGCACCGCCGTCGCTCCCGCTTCGCGGATGTGATAGCCACTGATCGAAATGGGATTCCAGTTCGGAAGTTCCGCGGCGCAGAAGCGGAAGCTGTCCGCGATCAGCGCCAGCGACGGCTCCGGCGGATAGATGTACGTGCCGCGCGCGATGTACTCCTTCAGGATGTCGTTCTGGATGGTCCCGCTCAGGGCCTCTCGCGCGATTCCCCGCTCTTCCGCGACGACGACGTACATCGCGAGCAGCGTTGTCGCGGTGGCGTTGATGGTCATCGAGGTCGAGACACGGTCGAGGGGGATGCCGTCCAGCAGGACATGCATGTCGTCCACCGTGTCTATCGCGACGCCGACCCTGCCGACTTCACCCTGTGCGCGCGGATCGTCCGAGTCGATCCCCATCTGCGTCGGCAGGTCGAACGCTACCGACAGCCCTGTCTGGCCGGCGTCCAGGAGCAGGCGGAAGCGCGTGTTCGTGTCCTGCGCCGTGCCAAACCCTGCATACTGTCGCATGGTCCAGAGACGGCCGCGGTACATCGTCGACTGGACGCCGCGCGTGAAGGGAAAGTGCCCGGGGTCACCCAGGTCGCGCGTATAGTCCACCGCCCCGTCTTGCGGACGGTAGACGGGATCGATGGGCAGTCCGGAGGGAGAGGGCCTGTCCGTCAGGCGCCGACCAGCTCGCGGCTTCCCGCGAGCACCTGCAGGGCAAGGTCCACGTCGTTCTTCGATCCGATGTACAGCGGCGTGCGCTCATGCAGCTCGCTGGGCTGCACGTCCATGATCCGCTGAAATCCGTTGATCGCGGAACCGCCGGCCTGCTCGACGATGAATGCCAGCGGATTCGCCTCGTACATCAGGCGCAGCTTGCCCTTCGGATTCTTCTGGTTCGGCGGATAGCAGAAGACGCCGCCACCCAGGAGGTTGCGGTGAAAGTCGGCCACGAGCGATCCCACGTAGCGGACATTCAACGCCTTGCGATCGCCCTCGAGCGCCCGATACCGGCGCATGAGCTGCCTGACCTGGGCGTCCCAATGCTGCTCGTAGGAGTCATTCACCGAGAGGTACCGACCGTGCGTCGGGATCTTGATGTCAGGGTGCGACAGCAGAAACTCGCCGATCGACGGGTCGAGGGTGAAGCCATGCGCGCCCTGGCCCGTGGTGTACACGAGCATCGTGCTCGAACCATAGATCACGTACCCCGCCGCGACCTGCCGGCGGCCGGGCTGGAGAAAATCCTCCTCCTCGGCGTGCCGGCCGCGGGTGATCTTCTGGACGATCGAGAAGATGGTTCCCACGGGGACGTTGACGTCGATGTTCGACGAGCCGTCGAGGGGATCGAACATCAGGCAGTACTTCCCGCAGCGGAACTTGTCGGGAATGGGGATGATCCCCGCTTCTTCCTCGGAGGCCATTCCGCAGAGACGCCCGCTGTGGTCCATCGCCTTGACGATGGTCTCATTGGCAAAGACGTCGAGCTTCTGCTGAACCTCTCCCTGCACGTTCTCGTTCTCCGCCGAGCCGAGGATGTCAGCCAGTCCGGCGCTGCGCACCTTGTTGGCAATCATCTTGGCCGCGAGCGCCATGTCGTACAGGATGCCGGAGAGCTGTCCGGTGGCTTCCGGATGCAGGCGCTCCTGCTCGATGATGAACCGCTCTATTGTGACGACGGATGTCGCTTTGTTCTGAAGCACGGCGGATGGTCGGGTTGGGACCCTTCAAAAGTGCCCTTTGCGAGGACGTAAGTGCAAGTCTGGCTTATCTCTCGGCTCTCGGCTCTCGGCTTGACGGCAGCTACCGAGGCTGAAGGGGCCAGCGTTCGCCGCGTGACTCCACTTCGATCTTGCGGCCGTCGGTGCGGATGATGACCGACCCCTCCTGATCGGTGCGCAGCACGATGGCCCCGTGCGCCGCCAGTGACCGCAGCACGGCGGTGCTTGGGTGGCGGTAGACATTGCCGGCGCCGACGGACACGAGGGCGAGCCGCGGCGTGACTGCGGCAAGGAATTGAGGGGTGCTGCTCGTGCTGCTTCCGTGGTGGCCGACTTTCAGGATGTCCGCGTCCAGCAGATGCGCCTGCTGTCGCAGGAGCCAATCCTCCTCGCCGGCCTCCGCGTCCCCAGTGAAAAGCATGCGGACATCGCCGACCCGAACGAGCAGCACGGAGCTGGCATCGTTCGGATCCTGAAGCTGGTCGGCCCAGATGGAATCGGGGGCCAGAAAGGTGACCGTCATCTCGTCGACCAGCAGTGAGTCGCCAGGGGTGATGCGACGCCACTCGGTGCCAGCCGCGCGCGCAGCCAGCAAGGAGGCGCGATAGGACGGCGTTCCCCCCGGGTAGCCCGGATCGAGGTAGATGGCGGGGCGCAGCGCCTGAATCACGCTCGACGCGCCACCGGCGTGGTCCGAATGCGGATGCGAGAGGACAAACGCCGACACAGTGCCTCCCCGTCTGGAGATGTACGGGACAACGTCGCGACGGCCCGCGTCACCCCCCTGCCAATCGCGCCCGGCGTCGATGAGCACCCAGCGTCCCCGCGCGGATCGCAGCGCGAGCGCGTCCCCCTGCCCCACGTCGATGACGTGCAGCTCCGTAGTGGCAGCACCCGCCGGAAGCGCGGGGCGCCAGGCGAGCAGCGCAACGCATCCAAGGGCGGCGAGGGCGGGACGCATGGCGTGACGCATGACGCAGGCGAGCACGAGACCGATTGCCGCTCCCCCCGCGAGGAGCATCGCGACGTGATCCGCGACGACGACGACCGACGCACCCGGCAATCGCGCGCCGTAGGTGGCGATCGTGTCGATGGCGACAATCAGCGGTAGCGTCGCGTCGGCGACGAACTGTGCCAAGGCAGGCAGCGGAAGGCACACGGCCGCGAGAAACAACATCGGCTGCAACGCGGCCATCACCGGCACGGCGATGAGGTTGGTGAGCGGCGCCACGAGGCTCACGCGTCCGAAGGTCGCCGCGACCAGCGGCGCGGTGAGTGTCGTCGCGAGCAGCGACGTCGCCAGGCTTCGCGACAGGGTTCCGCGCCATCCGGGAAGCGCGAGCAATGGGACGCGCCGGTTCACCGCTCCGGCGGCGACGAGAGCGACCATCCCCACCATGCTGAGCTGGAAGCCCAGGTCCGCCATCGACGCGGGATCGACGAGGGGCGGCAGCGCACTCACGGCGAGCACCGCCCATGCGGAGGTTGGCCGTTGCTTCGCCACGCTCAGGGAGACAGCGCCGAGCATGGCGGCCGCGCGAACCGCCGGCAGGGGCGCGCCGATCACGAGCACGTAGAACGCAGTGAGCGACACGACGCAGATGTCCGCCGGACGACGCGCGATGCCAGCGACCTGCGCCAGGAGCGACACTGCGACCGCGATGAGCCCGACGTGCAGGCCCGACACCGAGAGCATGTGAGACAATCCTGCCGACGCATACCGCTCGCGCACCGATGGCGACAGCTCACGCATGTCCGCGATGAGCAGGGCACGCACGAGCGGGGCGTTCTCGCCGAAATGCCTGTCGATTCCCCGCCCCACTGCCGACCGCCAGCGCGGCAACAGCGACGGGGACGATACGACGCGAATGTCCGCGTCCGCGACGACGACACCCGACCGCGCCTGCGTCACCGCACCTGCTGCCACGATTCGCGCTCCGGCGGCCGCGCGGCCGCGTCGCACAGCAGCGCTCACCCGCACGCCGCAGTCATGCACCCCGGAAACGAACGCTCCCGGCGTCGCCTCGGCGGCGACGACGAACTCGATGGCGCTGGCCGCGCTCAGTCGCTCAAGACACCGGGTTTTCCCGTGGCTGACGGCTACGCCGTTGGCGAGACCTGCCGCGCACAACGCAGCCATTGCGATTCGGTCCCTCGGCCTGGACGACGCGTGCAACCCAACGGGTACCGCGGCGGCGAGGAGCAGCCATGACACGTCGGCGAAACCGGACAACAACCCCGCCGCATAGACGAGGACGCAGGCGGTGATGAGAGGCACGCGGAACGCTCGCAGCGAACCGCGTCGGGCCTGTCATCATTCCTTCGCGCGGCGGCACCACACGCCGCAGGTCGTTCAGGGGGAGGGCGCAACCACCGTGATCTTCCACGTCAACGACGAGGACGTGCTGACGAAAGTGCGGTACGGAGCATTGAGGAGCTCGTACTGCCGGTTGGTGTTGAGCGTTGCGGTCAACACCGTCCCCGCCTTGACCGCATTCCCCAGCAACGACCATGGGATCTCGAATCGCGCCGGAACGGACCTCGGCGCATCGAGATTGAGCGTCGGGACCGATTCCCCCTGAATCAGCAACGTCCAGAATCCGAAGCGACCTACAAGCTCCCCGACCGTATCCGGAAGCGCCACGACATTCAAACCCACCGTCGTACCCTCGACCACCTCGATCTCGAAGGGATCAACCCGTAGTGCGCGCGGAACGCTCATCGACGGCGCGACGCCTGAGCTTCCCTCGGGGATGGGTCCCCGTACGGCCGCCGCAGCAGGAAATGGCGCTTCCGTCAGCGTGGCGCTCAAGAAATAGAATATCTGTCCCTGCGTCCGCCCTTCGCGAAATGTCTCGACACCATCCAGCAGCACGGCCGAGTCCAGCAGCGCGCGGTCGTACCCCTCAGCGTCGGAACCCGCGTCGAAGAAGGCCGTGAGACTCGTGCGCAGCTCTGCATCCTGATTGGTGGAGAGTTGCGCCGAGAACGTTGGCGGGACATTCGCCGGAGGAGCGACGAGATCAACCTCGCCGCACGCCGCCCCGACAAGAGCCAGCAACACGATGCGTCTCATCGGCGATGCAGCAGTTGCGCTTCGGCTTCCTGAATGGCGCGGAGGCCGTCGCCGTTGCTGATCCAGTGGTCGAAGGTGGCAATGGCGGCACCGCCGACACCAACCTCGATCCAGCGCGGAATCATGTGACCCCGCCAGATCCGTGACCGAACGAGCTGCTCCAACGGCCAGCCCAGCGTCTCCTGGATGAACTGCTGCTGGAACAGGTGGACGACTTCATGGCGCGCGGTTTCGTCAACGTCGCGCGCGAACTCGCTGAGGAGGTAATACGGCGCGAGGGCCACGCCAGCGAGCTCCTCGTCATCCCGGAAAAGCATCCGGTGCTCCGTGACGAACGCGAGTGCCCCAGTGGAGAAGGTGCGCTCCCAGTCGAAACGGATCCCATCGCGGGTCGCCGTCCGCAACAGCCAGCCGGCCTCGAAGAGGTTCACGCTGGCGCGCACCTTGTTCGAGTCGCGCGGCAGCACACGCAGGCGCATCGGCCCGAGGGGGAGCACAAGCTCCTGGAACGGATGCACGCCACGCCCCGCGTTCAACACGATCGAAGTGCCCGCGTGGCCGACGAGCAAGCCACCCCACGCCCGGGCAGCGCCCCCTTCCACTGCGAAATTCTTCCCCGCCAGGTGTACCAGGCCGCCCACGGCTCCAATGCCGAAGGCGCGGAAGGGATCCTTGCCGTGAACCGTCGCCTGGAGCGCCGCGGCGATGCCGCCGACCAGCGCATTACCAGCGATGACCTCCGCGGTGGTAGCGTAGCGATTCAGTCCATCGTGATACGGCAGGACGGGCTGGGCACCGAGTGCCCCCGTGTTGCCCACAGCCAGGATCGCAAGGATCCCGGCCAGACGCGACACCGGCGCGGGGCTAGACCGCGAGCGGCAGCGCTGCACGTTCCGGGACTATCGCACCTGTAAAGGTCGAACCGGTGGTGCCGGTGAGCTCGACGGTCACGTAGCGACCGATCATCGATGGATCGCCGGGGACCAGCACCGTGCGAAAATCGCGCGTGCGCGCCTGCAGCAGGTCACCGCCTCGACGCGCTTCACGCTCGATGAGCACTTCGCACTTCCGGCCGAGCATCGTCATGTTCTGCGCGCGCGCGCCTGCCCGAACGGTCTCCACGAGACGATCCATCCGCTCGGACGCGACCGCGTCGGGGACCAGCCATTCCGCCGGCATCCGGGTCGCTGGCGTCCCTTCGCGCATGGAGAACTTGAACATGAAGGCGTCCGCGAAGTCCCCCTCGCGCACCGCGCTCAGCGTCTCGTCGAAATCGGCGTCGCTCTCTCCGGGGAATCCGACGATGATGTCGGTCGTCACGCTCAACCCCGGGATCGCCCCGCGCAGACGCGCCAGGCAATCGAAGTACTCCTCGCGCGAGTACCGTCGCAGCATCCGCTTCAGCACGGCGGTGCTTCCCGACTGCATGGGCAGGTGCACATGCTCGCACGCGGCTGGAACCTCGGCCAGCGCGCGGATGACGCGATCGCTGAAATCGTTGGGGTGCGGGCTGGTGAACCGCACGCGGCGAACTCCGGGCACCGCACCGACCGATCGCACGAGGTCGGCGAAGTCATGATCCCCGTCATTGTATGAGTTGACGGTCTGGCCAAGCAGGACCACCTCGCTCATCCCGGCTGCGACGACCTCACGGGTTTCGCGCACCACCTCGGCAAGCTTGCGGCTCCGCTCAGCGCCACGGGTGTACGGGACTATGCAATAGGTGCAGCGATAGTCGCAGCCACGCTGCACCGGAATCCAGGCTTTCACCTTGTCAAAGCGACGCGGGGTGAAATCCTCGTAATGCTCCTGCAGGTCGAAGCTCGTATTGACGGCGCGCTCGCCGCGACGCGCCGCATCGACGAGATCGGGCAGCGCGCGATAGCCGTCGGGACCGATCACCAGGCTGACATGCTTCGACGCCAGAAGCCGCGGGCCAAGGCGCTGCGCCATGCATCCCGTGACACCCAGAATCGTGTCCGCCTTCATCGAGCGTTTCAGCTCACCAACCCGCCCGATGACGCGCTGCTCGGCGTGGTCACGAATCGCGCAGGTGTTCACGAGGATGACGTCCGCGCCTTCGGGTTGGTCCACCGGGACGTAGCCATCCGCCGCGAGCTTGCCGAGCATCAACTCGGAGTCGCTCACGTTCATCTGGCAACCGTAGGTCTCGATGTAGACGGTGCGGGTCATTGCGGCTCTCGGCTCTCGGCTCTCGGCTCTCGGCTCTCGGCTAATCTAGTGATTGTTACAGCGCCACGAGCGCGTCGTTTTCCAGTGCCAGGATCGCGACGAAACGGGTTCCGCGAGGGCGAGCATCGCCAACCAGCCGTACCGTGAGATAATCCTCAGTCATCCCCTCGCGATCGGGACCCGAACCGACCGCGATGACGTCGGCGATCGAACCGGCGCGCGCCGCGCGATACTCCTTTCCCTTCTTCTGGCCGAGATGACGAACGTGATGGGACCGTTCCTGCGCCGCGCCGAGGGGAACATGGTCGGGCAGGCGCGTCGCCGCGGTGCCTGGACGCGGTGACCAGGTGAACACGTGCAGATACGTGAACGGCAGCCGCTCGACCAGGGCCACGGTGGCGAGGTAATCATCCTCGGTCTCTCCCGGGAAGGCCACGATGATGTCGGCGCCGAGACCGAACACGGGCAGACGTGCCGCCAGGCGCTCGACGCACTCGGCGTAGCCCTCCGCCGTGTACCAGTGCCGCCCCATTCGCTTGAGGATGCGGTCCGATCCGGACTGCAGCGGGGCGTGAAGATGTGGCGCCACCCGGCCGCCGCTGCCGACGAGGAGATCAAAGAGCGCATCGTCCACTTCGGTCGCCTCGAGCGACGACAGCCGGAACCGCACACCGCTGACGTCGCGCACGAGACGCTGCATCAGCGCACCGAGCGAGGAGTCGTTGTCGCGACCATACGTCCCGATGTGCGTCCCGGTGATAACGATTTCGGGGTGGCGCTCCGCAAGGAGCTGTGCTTCGCGAAGCAGCTCTTCCACTCCGCGACTGCGGTTGTTGCCGCGGGCGATTGTCGTCGCGCAGAAGGTGCAATGCTCGTCGCAGCCATCCTGGATGCGCAGTGTGGCGCGGACGCTCGATTGCGTCGCGATTGCGCTGGCGTCGCGCACGCCGAGAAACTCGGCGATGCTGGCGAGGTCGGCGCCACTGACCAGGCGTTCCACAGTCGGAAGCGCGCGCAGCTGCGCCTGGCTGGCGGGAAGCGCGGACGAACATCCCATGACGAGCGATCGTACCCGGGGATTGCGGCGCGCGGCGCGCCGCACCGCCTTGCGGACGTCCCGTTCTGCCTCGGCGGTGACCGCGCACGAATTGAATACGGCGACGTCGGCATCTTCCACGGCCGTCACGATCTCGTGCGCGCCACTGCGAGCCAGCGCCTGCACCCGCTCGCTGTCGTAGTGATTCGCGCGGCAGCCGAACGTCTCGAGGTACACCCGCACCGCTTAGACCCTCGCGACGACCGGCGCGGAGCCCGACTCGTCGACGTGGACGACCGTTGCCGGTGGCGTGACGGGGAGTGCGAAATGGAACGCGCTGCCGCGTCCCTCACCACCACTCTGCACCCAGATGCGGCCGCCGTGCGAGTCGACCACCAGCTTGCAGAACGCGAGACCCAAACCCGAGCTTCGGACGCGCGGCGCGTTCGGCGTCTTCACCTGCTCGAACTTCCGGAAAATCAGCTCGTGGTACTCGGCAGGAATTCCGGGGCCGTTGTCTGCAACGGTAAACAGGACCCCCTCACCGTCTTTCCGGACCGAAAGCTCGATCTTCACCGCGTGGGCCGAATGCGTCAGCGCATTCTGGATCAGGTTGCCAACCACGCGCTTGATGAGCTGGCGGTCGGCATGGAAGATAGGCGCATCGTCGGAAGCCTCGACGCTCGCCGTTGCCGCTTCCTGCTGGAAGCGGTGTTCCCACTCGTGCACGATCTCGGTGAGGAGCGCTCCCGGCGCGATGGGGGTGAGGTCGAGCTTCAGGGACGTTTCCTCGATACGTCGCACCTCGAGCAGATCCTCGATGAGCGCCAGCAGGTCCTCGGCCTTCCCTTCGGAATCGCCGAGCGCCTTGCGCTGTTCCGGCGTGAGCGGGCCGAAGTCGCCATCCATGAGCATCTCGACCGTGGCGAGGATGGATGTCAGCGGCGACTTGAGGTCGTGCACGATCATCTTCATCAGGTCGTCGCGCAGCTTCTCGAGCTCCTTCATCTTGCGCGCGCTTTCCTCGAGGGCATCGGTCGCCGCCTTCAACTTGAGCAGTGATCGCACGCGCGCACCGAGGACAAGCCGGTTGTGCGGCTTGGTGAGGAAGTCATCACCCCCCGCCTCGATGGCCTTTACACGATCGGTCGTGTCGTTGAGCGCCGTGACGAAGATGACCGGGATCCGCGCGGTTCGTGGGTCGCGCTTGATCCGGCGGCAGACCTCGAAGCCCGTGCTGCGGTCGTCGCACCCCAGCTCACCTGCGGGCATGGAGACATCGAGGATGCACAGGTCCGGGCGGTGCTCGAAGCACGCCGACAGCGCCGACGGGCCGTCAGAGGCCGCGATGGCACGAAAGCCAAGCACGTGGAGCTGATCGAAGAGCAGCTCCACGTTGGCGGAAACGTCATCAGCCACCAGGATGAGCGGCGCGTCGGCAGGTGGCTGGGTGAGCTCCATTGCGTGCTATGGACGAACGGAAAACCCGGTGCTCAGCGTCCAGGATTTCTCGGAGGCCGGACCGCCGTTGGCCACCGGCAGGTCGTAGCTCCGTGAGGAACGCAGCGCGCCCATGTGCAGCTCCACCGCGCGACGCGCGAAGGGAACGACGAACCCTCCGCTCCACGTCTGCTCCTTCACCGGAGACGTTCCCGGCGAGAAGGGGAGCGTGCGCCAGCGTCCGCCGGCGCGCAGGCCGATGGCGCTCGCGGCGAAGCGGGGACCCGTGACATCGGCGCCAACACCAATGTCCCAGCCTTCGTGAATGTTCAGGGTCGGGGCCATCCCCTTGAGCTGGGACCAGTTGTCCCTCGCCGCCCGCACCGCCAGTGCCGTTCCGCGAATGCCGAGGTAGACGGCGGATAGGCCGAGATGATCGGGCGCGCGACCGGATCCTACAACAACGTCATCGTCGTAGGTGCGCAATGCTCCGCCGCGCCGATACGTCACGCCGAGGGCGCCGACGCGCGGGAACATCGTGACCGCGCCAACGGACACTGCGGTGCCACCAAAACCGATGACGACGCGCTGCGCGTCGCGGGAGAACCGGACGGTGTCGTCGAACTCCCGCGTGGTCTGCAGGATGTCGCTGCCGCTCATCCCATGCACGCCCAATCCGAGCTTGAGCCAGGGTGACGGCGAATACGAAGCCGCAAGACGAAGATCGTTGATCGCGCCTTCGCTGCGTTCGGTGATCGTGGACTTCACCGAGTCGCCGCTCACGACCTGCGAGTCACGGGTGACCGTCTCGAAGGTGCGATCGAGCAGCGTGGACGCCGACAGCGACACCACCCACTTGCCACCGAGCGTGAGCGCTCCCATGAACAGCGGGAAGCGCGCGAGGGAGGTGCGCACCGAGCGTCCGCCAACCTGGATGGTGCGATACTCCGGCTCGATATGAAAGGCGAGAATCGGCGCGCTCAGCAAGCCGATCGCGGCCGGATTCAATGGCGAAACCGGATCGGTTTCCCCCGTCGCTCCGCCCATCGTCTTCGCGTGCGTACTGAGTTGCCCCGGCGGAAAGCCGAGTCCCTGGGTGCTGAGCGTCCCCTGTGCGCGTGCCGGCTGGGCGATCGCCACCGCGATCACGGCCGCAAGGATGACGCGAACGGGCATGCCGCTCGTCATGGCAATCCTCCGCCGGCCTGTGGCAGGTAACTGATGCGAAGGCGCGGACGCAGCGCCTCCGGTGCTTCAATGGAATAGAAATCGACGAGCCGGGGACTCGAACCTTCGCTGGGTGATGCCAGCGCCATGGCCCGGGGCGTTTTCTCGGCGGTCGTTCCCCGCCAGGTCCGCACGAGCTCGATGATCTCGAACGACACCACGTCGCTTTCCGCGGCCGCGAGGGACACCGTGTCCTGCGAACGGAATCGGCTCACGAACAGGAGTGCGCGCGTGAGGTCCGTGATCGCCGGCGCGGCGAGCACCTGGAATTCCTGGACGACGAGCGAGTCTGTGGATTCCGGCGCACCGGGATTGGGCCGCTGGGTCAGCAGCAGCGTAGCGCGGACGACGTTGGAGCTGTCCAGGATGGACGATGGAATGTCGAAGCGAATGTACGCCCGCCGGCCCGGCAGCCCCCCGACCCTGATGACGTCAGCGGGAGGGTCTGGCGGCGCGGTGGCTACCAGCAGGTAGTCCCGCATCCCCGCACGGATGAAGGGATTCTCAGGCGTCGTCGACAGTGGCTCCACTGTGTACTTCGCGACCGCGGGATCCGTATGGGGCCGGAAACGCAGGACGGGCTCCGCACCGATGTTGTTGGAGCTCAGCATGCTGAGCTGGTTCGCGCCACCACCGGACGCATTGATCTTGATGCCGATGCGCAATCGATTGCCGGGTGACGGCGCCAGGATCTTCGCCAGCAGGCGTGTTGCCGGAATGGGAATCGAGACCGTGTCCCGCATGGAGTCAGCGGGAATGGTTCGTGTCGCCAGCAACCGGTCGGGGGTGAATGCGGTCCGTACGGCGGACGGGTCGCTGTCTTCGGCGCCGCCGAGGTCGACGTCGTACAGCTCGAGGGTGGTCGGCGCCCCGAGCGTGTCTCCCGTCGTGAAGAAGATCTTCAGGTCCACCGAATCAACGGCGTAGATGAGGCTATCCTCCGCCGCGACGCTGTATCGGAAGGTGGTCGGGAGTGAGTCGTAGCGGACGATCGCCATCGTCTCCAGCGTGTCCCCCATCGACGCGATCACGAGCGTCGGCTCCGAACCGAGGGTCGGAAACCCCGCCACGGACGTGTCCAGCTCCACGGCGAAGAACGTCGTGTCCTGAATGGTGGCCTGCTGGTGCGGGCAGAGCGCCGGACAGGCGAGTCCGGTGTCGAGGGTTTCATCGCACGCGCCGAACGCGAGCGCGATGCCGCCGACGACCGCGATGGATTTCAGAAATTTGAACCAGGACTTCACGAGAATCCTTGCGTCTATTCAGTACGACCGAGCGACACCGGTGTGAACGCGTCCGGGAGCAGGTCGGCCAGCCGCCAGCGGCTCTCCTTCCCGTCCCGCGCAATGCTCACGACTTCCAGCTCCGGTGCAAACTCGATCAAGGCCTGCCTGCACATCCCGCAGGGTGGAGTCGGCGTCTCAGCCGACGTGACAATGACAATCGTTCGAAAACTTCGAATGCCGCGCGAGACCGCCGCCGACAGTGCGCCCCGCTCGGCACAGGAGCCGGACGGGTACGCGGCGTTCTCAACGTTACAACCCTCCCAGATGCTGCCGTCGTTACCCAGCAATGCGGCTCCCACCTGGAAGTTGGAGTAGGGCGCATACGCGTGGCGCATCGCCGCCGTGGCGCGCTCGCGCAGCTGGCTGATGTCCCGCGTCTCGCGCGACCCCTGCGTGGGCATGGTGGTCCGCGCAGGCGTCATCGGACGATGGTATCGAGAAACGACGTGCCGCGCCCGCGAAATGCGACACCCAGCCACTCACCAACCGTTGCCCCGAGATCCGAAAAGGTGTCCCGACGGCCAGCATTCACGGGCAGGATGCGAGGGCCGAAGGCGAGCATCGGCACGCATTCACGCGCGTGATCGGTGGAAGTCGTCGTCGGATCGTTGCCGTGGTCGGCGGTCACGAACAGCAGGTCGTCCTCCCGGAGGGCGCCAATAAGGTCAGGCAAAGCAGCGTCAAAATGACGCAATGCGTCATGAAACCCCGGAACATCGTTCCGGTGCCCGAATAACTGGTCGAAATCTACAAGATTGGCGAAGAGGAACCCATCGGAACCACCGCGCAGCCATGCGAGAATGTGCGCGAGCCCCTCGGTGTTGTCCCTCGTGTGGGTGGCTGTGATCGCTCGGCCGGCAAAGAGGTCGTCCACCTTGCCCACCCCCGTTCGCGGGATATCGGCGGCCGCGAGGGCGTCGAGGAGCGTGGTCTCCGGCGGCGCGATGGAGTAATCACGACGGTTGGTCGTCCGCGTGTACTGTCCGGGCCAGCCGACGAACGGACGCGCAATCACACGCGACACGTCATGCGGCGGCACCAGAATCTCCCGCGCGATCTCGCACCCGCGATACAGCTCGTCCAGGGGAATGACTTCCTCGTGCGCGGCGATCTGGAAAACGGAATCGGCCGACGTATACACAATCCACGCGCCCGTTCGCTGGTGCGCTTCGCCGTACTGGCCGATCACCGCGGTGCCACTGCCCGCGACATTCCCGAGCACCGCACGACCGGTACGGCGGGTGAATTCTGCGAGCACGTCGGCGGGAAAACCCTCGGGGTAGACCGGAAAGGGCCTGCGCAGGTGGACACCCGCGATTTCCCAGTGGCCGGCGGTGCTGTCCTTTCCCGCCGACGCCGGCAGCAGCATGCCGTACGCGGCCGACGGGGTCTTCGTGGGCGCACAACCCGGCAGTGATGCGATGTTCCCGAGCCCGGCGCGCTGCAGGTTGGGCAGCTGAAGTCCGCCGACTGCCTTGCCCACGTTCCCGAGCGTGTTGGACCCTTTGTCACCGTAGCCGGCCGCATCCGGTGCTTCGCCGATGCCGACGCCGTCGAGAACGACGATCGCCGCGCGTCGCCTCATGGTGCGGAAGCGGCGCGCTGCGTCACGCGTCCTCCGCCGTGAGATAGACGCGCGGCAGCCGACCGCGAAGCCCGGTGAGGACTTCGTACGGCGACAGGCTCCCCGCCGCGGCGACATCGGCGACCGAAATACTGTCCTTGCCATCGTTCCCGATGAGCGTGACGACGTCGCCGGGCTTGCACGGTTTGTCGGTGACATCGAGCATCGTCATGTCCATCGTCACGTAACCCACCACCGGAACCCGCGCGCCGTTCAACAACGCCTGGGCCCGATTTCCGAGGACGCGGCGATACCCGTCGGCGTAGCCAATGGCAATCGTCGCGATGCGACCGCTGCGCGGTGCGCGCCAGCTGGCGTCATAACTCACGGTATCCCCTTCCTGCACCACGCGAATCTCGATGACGCGGGCACGGAGGGCGACGACCGGATCCGGCGTCACCTGGGCATCATGGCCGCTGCCGACGCCATAAAGGAAGATGCCCGGACGCGCGAGACCATACGGCGACGGCGCGCGGTGCTCGATGGCGCCGGAGTTGTCCGCATGAAGGAGTTGCGCCGCCAGAGGGAGCTCGGCCACGGCGGCGGCAAAGCGACGCTCCTGCTCCTCGCGCGAGCCATTCGGCAGCTGCGAGGAGTGAAAATGGGTGCAGACGCCGTCTGGCGGATGCGCGGCGACCGCATCGCGCACACTGGCCATGTCGCGCCATGGCACGCCGGCGCGCCCCATTCCCGTATCGATCATCAGATGCCACGGGCGGCCGGTCTTCGCCCACTTGGTAATTGCTGATGGATCCCCGAGGAGCGGGGTGAGCTCATGTCGGCGCGCCGCATCGAACTGGGTCGGGAGCAGCGGCGAAACGACGAGAATGGGGAGCTGAATGTCCGCGCGGCGCAGATCGGCACCCTCTTCGATGGTCGCGACGCCAAAACCCCACGGTGGCGGCGAGAGGGCAAGCAGCGCATGCGCAACCCGCTCGGCGCCCAGTCCGTACGCGTCCGCCTTGATCATTGGAAGGATGGGGACGCCGGCCGCGCGCGCGTATCGTTCCGCATTACGCACCAACGCGCCGAGGTCGATTTCGACCCAGGCGCGCGTCATCAGCCGTTGCATGGTCATTTGCGAGCGGGGTAGTATACCCGCTCATCGGAGACGGGAGCAAGTGAAACCCTCGCTTGAAGATACGCTCGCGCTGATGCGCGATTTACGGCAGCGGTGTGAGTGGGACGCGGCGCAGACGCACGAGTCGCTGCGTCCCTACCTCATCGAGGAAGCGCACGAGGTGGACGAAGCCCTCCAGGCGGGTGACGACGCCCGGCTGCGCGAGGAACTTGGCGATCTGCTGCTCCAGATCCTCTTTCATTCGGTGGTCGCCGAGGAGCGCGGCGCATTCGGCTTTCACGATGTCGCGGCGGGGTTCATCGCGAAGATGAAGGCGCGGCACCCGCATCTCTACGGCGACGGCGTGAAGCAGTCGTGGGAAGGGATGAAAGCGAAGAAGCGCACGTCGATCGCGGAGGGGCTGCCGGGGGGGCTGCCCTCGCTGCATCGTGCGTTCCGCCTGCAGGACCGGGCGGCGGGGGCGGGTTTCGACTGGCCGAACACCGAGGGCCCGGTCGAGAAGGTGCGCGAAGAACTCGCCGAAGTCGAACAGGAGCTCGGCGAAGCGACCGCCAGCGAGGCGCTGCAGGATGAAATGGGCGACCTGCTGTTCGCGGTGGTAAACCTCGCGCGGAAGGCGGGAGTTCACCCCGCGCTGGCGCTAGACCGGGCGAACCAGAAGTTCGAGCGAAGGTTTGTCGGGATCGAGAAGCTCGCGGCCGAGCGAGGGATCAAGGTCAGCGAGGCAGGGCTGGAGGTCCTCGACTCGCTTTGGGACGAGGTCAAGAAAGGGGAGGCTCGCACGGCGAGTTCGGAGAGCTGACTTCCTCTCGACGTCACACACCGAGTTGTGAGCCCTGAGTGATGAGGACCTCCAAGTAATCAGTTCTCAGATGCTGAGCATTCAGATAGTTGTAGAGTTGTCGAGTCTGGGCGAGACGGTCACGCCCTTCACCGCCCTTCGGAAGCCGAAGAGCATCTTCCGAACCTCGATCGTGTTCGCGGTCAGGCGCTCGAAATCGGCCATCGGCAGGCAGCCGAGATCCTTGGCCGTGAGAATCCAGTACTCCAGCTCCGAACAAGATCCGATCGCCATGTCGGTAAAGCGGGCGAGCTCCGCCTGCGAGTTCTTGCCGCAGCCCTCGACGAGGTTCGAGGGAACCGAGCGTGCCGCCCGCGACATTTGGGAGCGAAGGTGCGCGTCGATCCGACGATACCGCGTCAGCGTGCGGTGAACGTCCAGGGATAGCTCGTGCGCCTGCGCCAGGCATCGATGTTCCGGAAATCCTGTATGATGGTGAGGAGAGGAGCGACATCATGCGGGCGGGCGCGACAGACTACGTCACCAAATCGCCACGGTGAGGGCCGAACTGTCCCCACTCGAGCACTCTACAACTATCTCCACTCTGAATTCTCACAACAGAGAACTTGGAGGTCCTCAGTACTCAATTCAGAACTCATTGGTCCTGGAAGCGCTATGGCTTGAGCCTGTACATCATCCGCGGGAACAGGCTCGCTTCCCGGATGTGTGGCAGCCCGCAGATCCATGCGACCGTGCGCTCCAGCCCCAGGCCGAATCCGGAGTGCACAAAGGTGCCGTACTTCCTGAGGTCGAGGTACCAGTCGTATGCGTCGAGCGGCAGTCCCTCGTGCTTGATCCTCGCCACGAGCTTGTCGTAGTCGTCCTCGCGCTGCGATCCCCCGATGATCTCGCCGTAGCCTTCCGGCGCCAGGCAGTCGTCGCACAGCACTGTCCGCGGGTCGGCCGGGTTCTCCTTCATGTAGAACGCCTTCGCCTCCTTCGGGTAATTCATCACGAAGATCGGGCGATCATAGTCCGCGACGAGCAGCGCCTCGTCTTCCGCGCCGAGGTCATCCCCCCAGGTGATCTTGCTCCCCTTCCCCTTCAGGATCTCGACCGCCTGCGTGTACTCGATGCGCGGGAAAGGCGCGGTCACCGTCGCCAGCTTGCTCGTGTCGCGCTCCAGAACTTTCAGCGCTTCGCCGCACCGCTCGACGGCGCGCTGCACGAGGTACGAAACGAAAGCCTCCTGCAGCGACATGTTGTCGTCGGAGTCGTACCACGCCATCTCCGGTTCGATCATCCAGAACTCGGTAAGGTGCCGACGTGTCTTGGATTTCTCCGCGCGGAAGGTCGGCCCGAAGGTGTACACCAGCCCGAATGCCGCTGCCGCGGCCTCGCCGTACAGCTGACCGGTTTGCGCCAGGTACGCGGTGCCCTCCTCGAAGTACTGCGTCTCGAACAAACCGCTGCGCTCGCCAATGGCCGCTGTCAGGATCGGGGTATCGGTCCTGAGAAAGCCTCGCTGATAGAAAAAATCGTGGATGGCCTGCTCTATCTCGTTGCGCACCACGAAGATCGCCCGCTGCTTCGGACTGCGCAGCCAGAGATGCCTGTTGTCCAGCAGGAAGTCGATGCCGTGCTCCTTGGGCTGGATCGGGTAGTCCAGCGGGCTGGCACCGATGATCTGCAGGTCGCTCACCGTGATGTCGAACCCTCCCGGTGCCCGCGGCTCGGCACGCACCTCACCCGTAAGGGAAACGGACGTCTCGAGGGTCAGTTCCTGGAAGCGCGCCCACACCTCAGGGGTCAGTTGCGTCTTCACCAGGACCGCCTGCGCCACTCCGCTGCCATCCCGGAGGACGGCGAACGCAATCTTGCCGGAGGAGCGGAGGTGCGTCGCCCACGCATGGACGGTCACCGTCGCGCCGACGTGGCTTCCGAGGTCGGCGAGCCGGGTGTTTCTCAGCGACATATTTGTGATTGTGATGTGTAGTACGGGTGGAACTCTAGTTTCCACGCATTCTGCCCGGCAGTCCCAGCGCCACGGCGTTGTCCTTGCACACAGGGTCGTCACCCCAAGCTCCTGTCAGACATGACGCTGCGCACCAGGCTTATCCTGGGCCTCTTCACAATCGCAGTCATCCTCGTTGTCCCACTTCTCGTCGCCACGCGGTCGCTCGATCAGCTGCATGGCGAGACCGAGCGGTTGCGCGAGGGCGACTTTGCCGCGTCACTGCTCCTGGGCCGCCTTCGCGATGCGATGAACGATCTGCGCAGCGCGGAGCTCGCGTTGCAGTTCGTGCGCGATGCCGAAAGCCGCCGCACCATCGAGTCGCGGATCGCGACCGTCCGCCAGCTCACGGACTCCCTCGACCGCTATGCACTCGGCGGCGCAGCCACCGATATCCGCGAGGCGATGACCGTCGTCGCCGACAACGTCGAGCCGGAATTCGCCGCGGCGACCAGCGGGCGGCCACGCGAAGCGGAGCGCATCGCCGAAGAGATGATCATCCCCGCGATCTCCCGCGGCGAAGCGTCGATCAAGAAGGCGGAAATCTCGCTGCGGCAGCGCACGAGCGAGCGCGTCGACGCGACCGCGATCATCGCCCAGCGCGGCATCCGCACGGCGATCATCGGACTCACCGTCGCATTGATTGGCGCCGCGATAATCGCCGCGCTCCTCACCCAAAGTGTGAGTCGGCCGGTGTACGAGCTGGAACGCGGGATGCGCCGGGTGGCTGACGGCGATTTCCAGACGAGCGTGAAGATTTCCCACTCACGCACCGATGAGTTCGGTCGCCTCGCCGCGAGCTTTCAGGACATGACCCGCCAACTCGCCG
>DASPMP010000040.1:0-8735 GCA_035626995.1 Gemmatimonadaceae bacterium | reverse complement strand
AATCGCAGTCCACTCCATGTCGCGCATCCGTACGTGGTGATCTCGCCTCGCTGGACGCAGCCTTCCAATGCCTCGAACGCCCGTCGAAGTCGCGCGATCAACTCTGTTGCGGAAATGGCCGCGAGCTGCTGCTCCGGATTGTGCACGTAAAAACAATCGATTCGCTGCACGCCGAGGTTGCGCATGCTCCGGCGCATCTGGTCGAGGAGGAATTGCGGCGCTATGCAGTGTCCGCCTGCCACCAGCTCGCGTGCGTCGATGATCCCGGCGTCGACATACTCGCGACGGATGTACGACTCGTAATCGTCGCGCGACGCGGGTGGGTTGCCATCCAGCGGTATGTACCCGGCCTTCGTGCACAACAGCATCTCGTCGCGTCGAATGATCCCGTCGGCCATGAGGTCCTGAAGCACTCGACCGATCACGCGCTCAGAGCGTTGGCAGCGATAATTGATCGCCGTGTCGACGACATTCACCCCGGAGCTAAGCGCGGTCCGCAGCGCCTCCGCGTACATCTCGTCGGTGGCGTCGTCGCTCTCGCCGAGGTACGTACCGATCGCGACCGATGACGCCGCGAAACCCAGCTGCGTCCGCCGGAAGAAGTCTGCGACGTAGCGCGACGCCCACCGTTCTGCGAACCGCGCAGTGCCATCTGCGGTTGCCGCGAGGTTCACCGGCACGACGGGAGTGGACTGCGACTGGTGAGTACGCTTCGGCATTGGGTGACGTAACGCTGCGTCGGCGGATGCTGCAAGAGCGAGCGCGGCAGCATGCATCATCACATCGTGCGATGTTGTGACATTCCCGCGTGTCGATTGTCAGGCACATCTCCGTAGCCGGGTGGTCCTGGCACGGTTACATTTCGCGGTTCAACAGCAACGAGGTCGATCGTAAATGCCAGGTTTTGGAGAGTTGGCGTCGAAATGGTGGATGCCGGTCCTGTTCGTGGTCATTGCAGGCCATATCACCAACGTCTGCGTCACCTTGTTCCTGCATCGTGCGCAGACACATCGCGGTGTTCGCCTGCATGTTCTTGCCGCGCTTCCGATGCGCATCTGGCTCTGGCTGACGACCGCCATCGTCACGAAGGAATGGGTGGCCTGTCATCGCAAGCACCACGCGTTTGCTGATCGCGAAGGCGATCCTCACAGTCCGCTCGTCGAAGGGCTTCGCAACATCATCCTCAAGGGCGCCTTCTACTATAGAAAGGCGGTCCGTCAGCCGGGAATGCTCGAGAAGTACGGCAAGGGAACGCCGAACGACTGGCTCGAGCGGCACATTCTCGATCGGCTGAACTGGGTTGGCATTCTCGTCATGCTCGTCATCGACGTGTACCTGTTCGGGTTTTTCGTCGGCCCGGTCGTCTGGGGAATCCAGATGCTGTGGATCCCGTTCTGGGCGGCGGGCATCGTGAATGGCGTCGGACACGCCCTTGGGTACCGCAACTTCGAGGTCAAGGACGAGAGCCGCAACATCACCCCGATCGCCATCTGGCTTGGGGGCGAGGAGCTGCACAACAACCATCACGCCGATCCGAAGTCCGCGAAGTTCAAGGCGAAGTGGTACGAGTTCGATATCGGCTGGGTCTACATTCGCCTGCTCCAGGCTTTCCGCCTCGCGAAAGTAGATTACGCCCGTTCGTAGGTTCGGACGCGTCGGCCATGGCTGACATCAAATGCGTCCGGTGCGGACAAACGCGCGCGGCCTTTGACCGCGCGCCATTCCCTGGTGCCATTGGTCAGCGCATCGTCGCGGAGATCTGCCAGGACTGCTGGGCACAGTGGGTGCGTCAACAGACGATGCTCATCAACCATTATGGACTGAACGTCATGGACCCGCAGGCGCGGATTTTCCTGACGAAGAACATGCAGTCCTTCCTTTTTGGCACCGGCGCCTCGGAAGATGTGGACACCAGCAAGAAGGGCTCTATCAGCTGGTAGTACGAGTGCGACCATCGTCGCACTCACCGCGCTGCTTACGGCATGCGCCACCTCAGGAGGCAGCGTCGCTGCGTCCGTCTCCCAGCGGTCCGCTGATGCCTGGGCAGATTCCGTCCTGAGCACGTTGTCCGCGCGCGAGCGTGCCGCCCAACTCGTGTGGCCGCAGTTGTTCGGCGACTATACGCCAGCGGGCTCCGCCAGTTGGCAGCGCGTGACGCAGCTCGTCGAGACTGAGCGGGTTGGCGGATTCGTCATGTCGATCGGTTCGCCCATCGAAACAGCGGCAAAACTGAACGAGTTGCAGCGCCGCAGCCGCGTGCCCTTGCTCATAGGCGCGGATTACGAAGCCGGCGCGGGCTTCCGAACGAGCGGCGGCTTCTTCCTTCCGAATGGTATCTTCCTGGGTGGAGGCACGTACTTCCCTCGCCAGATGGCGCTCGGAGCCTCACGCGATAGCGCTCTCGCCTATCAGATGGGACGCGTCACGGCCATCGAAGGTCGGGCAGTCGGCGTGCACATGGCATTCACGCCAGTGCTCGATGTGAATAACAATCCCGGAAACCCGGTGATCGGCCCGCGATCCTTCGGAGAAGATCCCGCGCTGGTGGGGACGCTCGGCGCAGCGATGATTGCCGGGTTGCAGGCGAATGGCATGCTGGCCACGGCCAAGCATTTTCCGGGTCACGGCGACACCGACCAGAACTCCCATCTCGCGATCACGGAGGTCAATGCCAGCCGACCGCGGCTGGACAGTGTCGAGCTGCCACCATTTCGTCGCGCGATCTCCACGGGGGTCGCTGCCATAATGACCTTTCACGGTGTCGTTCCTGCGCTCGACACCTCACCGCTGCCGGCTACGTTGTCACCTCGCGTCATGACCGGCCTGCTGCGCCGCGAGTTCGGATTCGATGGACTCCTGATCACGGATGCGCTGGACATGAACGGAGTGCTCGCCCGCGTACGTCCCACTGGGCCGGCAACGACCATTCAGGGCGTGTACGGCGCTGTCGACTCACCAGGGCTCGCCGAGGTGGTCAAGCTCGCCGTCATCGCCGGCAACGACGTCCTCCTCATGCCGCAGGACCCGAGTGTCGCGATCGATGCCGTAGTGGCAGGCGTCTCGGAAAATCGCTTCACCCAGGCACGGGTCGATTCGTCCGTTCGCCGCATCCTGCGCTACAAGCATGCGCTTGGCCTGCACCAGCAGAATCAGGTCAGCATTGCACGCGCGCGTGAGGTTGTCGGAATCCCCTCGCACCTCGAGGTGGCGGATCGGGTCGCGCAACGTGGGATCACTCTCGCTAAGGACTCCACGCGTCTCGTGCCATTCGCTGGCGCCTCCCAGCGCCCGAGGGTGTTGTCCGTGACGATCGCCCCGCGTGCTGACCTCGCCGCCGGAAGCACCTTTGATGCCGAACTTCGACGCGGCGCGGACGTGCGAAGCGCTTGGGTGGATCCCGCAGATCCGGCGGCTGCGATGACCCGTCTCGTTACACTCGCCGACTCCGCCGAGTTTGTTATCGTTGGATCGTATCTTGGACAAGGGACGGTCGTTGCAAGCACGACGATCGGCGCCGCGATGATCGACCTCGTGAAGTCGCTCGCTGCAAGAAATCCGCGAACCGTCGTGGTCGCGTTTGGCAATCCGTATTTCCTGCAACAGGTTCCCTTCGTGCCGAGCTATCTCATCGCATGGAGTGGATTCGTTCCCTCTCAGCGCGCCGCGGCACGTGCGCTGCTCGGTACAAGCGACATCACCGGGCGATTACCAATCAGCATCCCGCCAGCGTTGCGCCTCGGCGATGGCGAACAGCGCCCCGCTCGGTCTGCGCCGTAGCATCATTCTTTTTCTGAGCGACATGCATCACACGTTGTGAATTCCAGTCATCGCGTGTGTTGACGGTTGCGACGTTGCACGCGTATACTCATTTCACGAACCCGAGCCCGCGGTTGCGACAACCCAGTCGCGACGCGGGCTCTTGACTTTAGTAGCGAAGCGCTACTAATTCTGGATCATGCGCGAGCGTCTTCTCGTTGTCCCGCGTCCGGCAGTTCGCGCGCTGACCACCGCGATCGATCTCGTTTTGCTGACACCTCGCGACCGGTCGCTTGCCGTGCTGCTGCTGCGGGCGTCCGACAGCCGTGCCCGTGATCGCTGGGCGTTGCCGTGGGACGCCCCGCGCGCCGAGGAGGATCCGGACCAGGCCGCGGTGCGCCTGTCGCGAGCAGTCCTTGGCACGGCTCCCGCCGCACTGGAGCAGATCGGTGCGTTCGGGGACGGGCGGCGCCACCCTGGCGACGCGCAGATCTCCGTTTCATTCGTGGGGCTCGTGCCGCATGGACCGGCCACCGAATCGTCTGACAACGCGATCTGGGTGGAGCTCGCGCAGCTTCCAGCAATGGCACCACGGCAGCGCGCCATGGTTGATGCCGCGGTGCAGGCAGTGCGGCATCGCATCGACCAGGCGCCGCTTGCCTTTCGGCTCCTGCCCCCGGCGTTCACACTGAGCGAGTTACAGGCAGTGTACGAGTTGATTCTCGGTCGATCGCTGCACAAGGCCAGCTTTCGCCGCGCACTGCAGGCCGCCTTCCTCGTCGAGCCAACCGACGAGTGGCGCAGCGAAGGACGCGGCCGGCCGGCGCAGCTGTATCGCTATGCGCCCCGCCGGCGGCGCACCGGACGGCGGGGAGTGCGTTTCGACTTGATGGAGTAGGTCAGTCCGCGCGCTGCAACTTCAGCAGTGCACGCGCGATGGCGACGTTGTCGCAGGCGACGCGATACAGCTCGCCAAATCCGCGCTCCGGCGTCCAGTCCTCTTCCAGAATCACCGGCGGCGCGTGGCCGACCCGTCGGTTCCGATCGCTGCGACGCTCCACGAGTACCCGCACCCGGCGATTGCCACCGCCGTTGCGATCGCTGAGCTCGATGGCGACGTAACCGCCACCGGGAAGATCACGATTGAACAGACGCTCCGCCCGGCGTTTCTCCACCGAGTTCGTTTCGGTACCGACGGCCTGCTGCACCCTGCCCCCTGTGTAAGGTCGTGCGTTCGGTCGTGCGAGTCCTGCGCGGATCAGGACGCCTTCGTGACGTCCGCCGCCTGCGGTCCCTTCTGCCCCTGAACGATCTCGAACTCCACCCTGTCGCCTTCGGCGAGGGACTTGAAGCCGCCTCCCTGAATGGCGCTGTAGTGAACGAAGACGTCGGGTCCACCTTCACGCGAGATAAATCCGAATCCCTTCGCGTCGTTGAACCACTTCACAGTGCCGGTAATGCGAGACATCGAAGCTGCCCCCATAAATGCCATTTATCCCCGAGCGCGCTCGAGCGCTACCCGGGGCAAAGGGCAAGTTCTGTGCACTGTGCGGTCCGGCTCGTTCCGGACGGATAACTCAGCTGGCGAGTTGCTCGGCTGGACCTGCGACGTACCGCGCGACGCGGCCGCAGCGGGAGCATTTCAGCGTCACCTGCGCGCGCGGTGGCGGCGGGAGCTGGTCGGGGTGGCGCGTGATCTCGCCGGAGCAGGACGGACAGCTGAGATCAGATCCCGATCTGTCCTTGGCGATCAGGTGCAGGGCTTGCGCGGGGTTAAACGTCGCCGGACGCGGCTTGCGCATAAGCGGTACTCCACATGCTACGGTACGACAGCTCCGGATGGGCCACGGCGCCGGATCGCCTTACAAGGAAGGACGCACGGACGCATTACGAAGTAACCGGCAAAACTCATAATCCGCTGAAGTACAGCATGTTACGATGGAATACTGGTTTACGCGGCGTGCTCATCAGCACAGCAGCATCGCTGTTGGTTGCATGCGGTCCTCGAGCTAACATCCCGCCGCGCCCTGTGCCCGCGGCACCGCCGGAGGGTGCCCTCGAGCGCGATAGTGACGCGGCGGTACTCGCCCGCTCGCTCGCGCCGGTGCTTTTTCTGCAGCGCGACGAGACGTTTCCGCTGGAGCGGGTCGTCGCCATCGTGCACCCGACTAGGCGCGTCATCGCCTACCACCTTCTCTGGCGTGACGACGCGCATGGATCATGGATTCCGTTCACAACTCCCACGGACCAGGAGATCGTGTGGATCGGGTATGACTCCACCTACGCGCCGACGGAAGTCTGGACGTACTGGCACGGCAAGATCCTGCACAGCGACTGGCAGAACCGGGGTACTGTCGCGATCGACGTCCAGTGGGGGAAGCATGGGTCGCTTCCTCAGAATACGAATGAGGGAGATCTCCCGGCGTTCCAGAAAATGCAGAGCTTCTACGCAGTGGCGTGGCTCGGGATCTGGGACCTCTGGCTTGGCCTGCTCACGCGGCCGGGACCCGCGTGCTTTTGCCATGGCTATGGGCGGTATCGCGAGTTTACTCGCCCCCTGGTCGTGGGCGATCGCATCGACGCCGTCGCTCGCACGGAGGACCCCCGCCACATCCTCAGCGCGGTCTTTGGCAAGTACTCGCGCAAGCCACCGTGGCCGTAGCCTACGACACGTAGACGATCGTACCGTCGTCGTCGATTCCCAACTCCATGTGCGAGTCGCAGACGCCACACACCTGCTCCGTGGACCACACGACGCCAAGAGATTCTTCAAGACGCTTCGTTGCGGGCAGCACTTTCACGCGCTTGTATGAGTACTCCCCACATCGGTTGCAGGCGTGGGATTTTGCGATTCGTTCGGCACGTTCACGACTGATTTTGGTCTCACTCATTACTTCCACCCGTACTCCCGGACGTGTCCGGCGGTCCGAAAAGCTTCTGCGGCGTGGGCGTATACGGAACCTTGGTGGTCGGACCCGGCATTCCCTTCGCCACGAGTTCTCGCAGGGCACCCACGGCGCCCATGATTCCGGACGCTTCCGTCGGCAGGAAGATCGTTGACCCCTTCCCCTCCGCCAGTTTTGGCAGCGCTTCGAGGTACTTCATCCCCAGCAGGTACATGGCGGCCTGGCCGTCAGGAAGGGCAGCCGCAATCCGCCGGATGGATTCCGCCTCTGCTTCTGCCATTGCCAGCCGCGCTTCCGCGAGTCCCTCGGCCCGGAGCACCGATGCCTCCTTCTCGCCTTCGGCTTTCCTGACCTGTGATTCGCGCAATCCTTCGGATTCCAGGATTGCCGCGCGCTTGCCAGCCTCCGCGTTCGTGACGGCAGCCCGGCGCTCACGCTCCGCTCGCATCTGCAGCTCCATTGCCTGCTGAATATCCCGGGGCGGCTCAATTGATTGGAGCTCGACGCGGGTGACGTCCACTCCCCAGCTGACCGCCGCTTCCTCGATGACCTCTCGCATCCGCTTGTTGATCTGGTCGCGACTGGCAAGCGTTTGATCGAGCTCCATCTCACCCACGATGTTGCGCAGCGTCGTCCGGGTCAGCGTCTCCAGCGCGTAGGGAAGGTTCTGCACCGCGTACGTCGCCTTCTGCGGTTCAGCAACGCGATAATAGAGGACCGCGTCGATATCGATGGTCACGTTGTCCTTCGTGATCACCGGCTGACTCGGGAAGTTCAATACCTGCTCGCGCAGGTCAATCCTGGTCGTCGTCTTCGCGGCGATCCGTTTCACCCCGGCGACGTCAGCCTCGGCGTACCGGACGTCGATGGCGCGCGGGCGCTCGATGAAGGGAATGAGCACGTTGAGCCCTGAACGGGCCACGCGGTGGAAGCGGCCCAGCCGTTCGACCACCAGGACTTCCGCTTGCCCCACGATTTTCAGCGACTGGGTCAACACAAAGACGACGAAGACGGCGATCGCCCCGAGCACAAAGCCGATCATGTACACCCCGCGGGAAGGTTCCGTGCTGATTCATTGTATCCGCACACGTCACCACCAGCAACGCACGACGCCGGTTGCGCCTGAATCTTGCTGTGGACGCCGCCGGTTCTTCTGTCTCGAGGAGAGGTCCACATGGCTAGCAGAAAGTCGGCGGGCAAGCGTAGCGGCGGAATGAAACGGGGTTCGTCACGTGGAGGGGCAAAGCGCGGCGGCATGAAGCGCGGTGCGGCGAAACGTGGAGGTGCCAAGCGTGCCGGCGCCAAGCGTGGTGGTACCAAACGCGGTGGTGCCAAACGCGCTGGTGCAAAGCGTGGTGCGACAACGCGTGGCGGCATGAAGCGTGGCCGTTCGAACCGCGCGGCGGCGAAAAAGGGAGGCGCGAAACGCGCCGGCGCGAAGCGGGGTGGCTCCCGCGCTGGTGGGTCGCGGTCAGGTGGGGGGCGTAAGCGCTCACCGGTCGCCAGGGTTCGACGCGTTACCCGTGAGGTGGTTCAGCAGGCTACCGTCGCGGTCAACGCCGGGGTTGAAACACTTCGCGACATTGGTGGCAACCTGGTGGATCGGGTGCGCTCAGCGACGTGATGTCACGCGGTGGGCTTCGAGCCAGTCGGCCGTCAGTTTGAAGACGCGTTGATGTCCGAAGTCCACCGAGATGACGTGACCGGCGCCGTTCGTCCAGACGAACCGTTTGTCCTTCGCTCCCAGTCTCGCAAATCCACGCTCGGCGATCTCGGGAGCGATTCGATTATCCTCGCGTGACTGCACGATCAGGGTCGGTGCCTTCACCAGGGGGAGCGCAGCGGCCGCGTCATCCGCGACGTCGCGGAGCGCACGCAGCATCGCGGGCGTGAGGATCCCATGTCCCAGCGTCTGGGCCGCCGCGTTCGCATCGCGAATCGACTTGTCTCCCAGCGACGAGAAGTACGGGACCAGCCAACCCCAATAGCGACTCGTATCCGCCAGTTGCCGCACTGCGGGGGGAAGATCCAGGTACGGGGCGAGCAGAACGAGCGCATCGAGATCGTCGCGCT
>DASPMP010000039.1:0-23782 GCA_035626995.1 Gemmatimonadaceae bacterium | reverse complement strand
ACGGAAAGACCGATGAAGCCCAGTGACAGGTTTGCGACTAGGCGTCGTTGAGGGGAGATGACCGACGCGAGCAGGGATCTCATTGGAGGTCTAACTCTAGTAAGCATCCTGTCGTCGACCTAACGCGCCGGAGTTAAGCCGTGGCGCATCCACCAGGATGCGACTGGCGAACGCCGTGAGCCAGTCGCTTCAAGTCGCGCCAGCGGCTTCAACTCCTCGTTAGGCAGCGCCGCGAACATCGTTATCGGATCGAAAATGGTGCGGAGACACTTTCGGAAAAGCGCGAACGATCGCCGGCGAAAAGTGGGACACGGACGCGGAAGGTACCGATCACAAGAAAGCGGATCTCCACCGTGAAGGTGTCCCCAGGTGGGATCGGGACCGGTTCCGAATCCACAAACGCGTTGTTGTGAACGCATCCATACTGGCTCATAGCAGGCCAAGCCCCGCTAGGCTGCAATTGCTCGAGACCAGGCTGTATCGCGCCATGGCAGGCAGCGAGGAATACGGTGTCGGCCGCGAGGTTGGAAACGTGCACTGCCACGGACGGCCTGCGGAAGCCCAGAAGGTAGGATGTGCTGTCGGTGCGTATGCTGAGCGGCGGTTCGGAATACGGTGCAGTCGGGTCGTCCGCGCATCCCCAGACGCAGGCGCCGAATAGAGCCAATCCGAATCGGACCGGCCTCGCAACCCAGTAACGCACCCGTGTCAGCATACAGGTCTGCCTAACGCGCCGGAGTTAAGCCGTGGCGCATCCAATAAGATGCGACTGGCGAACGCAGTGAGCCAGTCGCTTCGGCCAGCGCCATCGGCTTCAACTCCTCGTTAGGCCGGCGGGGCGTCAGAATACGAGTGAGAGTGTCGGCCCCTTGAGCTGTGATCCCCAACAGGCGCGCCCTTCTCCCTCCGACAGAATCGCAAGCGCTTTCAAATACTGAACATCGGGATGCGGCAGTGGCGATGAGTCATTTAGAGCGCGACCAGTCGCTACAATCCGCCCATCGACGGCGACGTTGTAGGGCTCGCGAAACAGAATCGATGGGGGCCGACTGCGCAAAGGCCCATCCTTGAGCGAGTCAACAGACTGTGCTTGCGCCGTGGGCATACAGGGCGGCCGCTGCACCACCGGGAATGCGCGGAGGCAGGAGCCGGCGAGTATCAATGCCGCGAGGCAAAGTCCGTAGAAGACAACTGTCATATCAAGCGAGTGCTCGGCCTAACGCCAATTAGACAGCGAAGAGAACTGCTGTTTACTGCAAGGAAGTCTCATTAGGGTACTCTCCCTAGGCACCAGAATCCAGCGGATCCTCCACAACGCCACGAACTTGGCGATGAGCGGGACTGCGGGGCAATAGGTGGCTGGCTGCTGTGATGGCAGCACCGGGCCCCATGTCCGCCGGGCTGCGCACCCCCAATCCGCCGCGATTCAGGACGTGCGTATAGATCATGGTCGTCCTCACATCAGTATGTCCAAGGAGCTCCTGCACAGTCCGGATATCATACCCCACCCGAATGAGCTCGGTCGCGAAGGAATGCCGGAAGGTGTGGCATGTGGCCCGCTTCGTCACACCTGCTGCCTTCACGGCATCTCGCACAGTGCGCTGGACAACGGTCTCATGAAGGTGGTGCCGCCGAACGACGCCTGGAGACGGACGGTATAGCCGCGTCGCAGGGAATACCCACTGCCACCCCCACTCCTTCGCCGCATTCGGATACTTGCGCGCCAGGGCATCAGGCAGCTCGACGATCGCGTGGCCCGCCGCGAGATCCTTCTCGAACTGCTTGTGCACCCGCTTCAGGTGCGCCTCCAGCTCCGGCACCGCACTCGCCGGCAGCATCGTGCGACGATCCTTCCCACCCTTGCCGGCCCGCACGGTGACCTCTCGCGCCGAAAAGTCCAGGTCCTTCACCCGCAGCGTCACGCACTCCATCAGCCGCAGCCCGCTTCCACACATCAGCAGCGCCGCAAGCCTGGTGTCGCCGTTCATCTCCCCGATGACGCGCCAGACTTCCTCCCCCGTCATCACCACGGGCAGCCGCCGCTGCCGCTTCGCGCGCACCACGTTACGCCCCATGACGAGCTGCACGCCAAGGACGTCGCGATAGAGGAAGAGCAGGGCGGCCAGCGCCTGGTTCTGGGTGCCGGGCGCGACCTTCCCATCGACGGCGAGCGACGTCAGGAACGCGCCAACCTCGACCTCCGACATCTCCTTCGGATGCCGCATGCCGTGGAACTCGACATATCGCTTCACCCAGTCGACGTAGACGTCCTCGGTGCGTTTGGAGTAGTGGCGGAGGCGGAGTTGCCGCTTCAGGCGCGTGATCAGGCGCTCGTTGGTGTGTGTTAGGCTGTCCATCAGGACAGCCTAATACGCGTTGACGCGGGCAAGGCAGCAATCGCGCGCGACCACAACCAAACCCATCGCGGGCCTCAACCAACCCATCGCACCCCTCAACCAACCCATCGCGCCCCTCAACCAATCCATCGCGCGATCCGACCCACCCATTGCGCGCCTGAACCAAACGGGTGGACGACGATTCCAACTACGCTCCGATTGACGACAACTCGCATCGTACCGCATCTTCCCGCCTTCGCGACGATCCCGACGCTGTACCCGACGATCACAACTCGCCGCACCCTGCGTGCAATCGCCATGGGCCTCGAACGTACCTGTCACGGAGCGAATCGAATCATGGCGATCCTGGCCACAATCGCACTGAGCTCGACCGCAACTGCGCAGGCGCCGAGACAAACCGGCACCGCGTCCATGACGACCGTGCTGGCGATTCCAGCTACCGGGTTCCGCGACAACACGCCCGTCGGGATCTTCTGCAGGTTGAAGGTGGGTTTCTCCTCCGGCAGCCGACTCGACGTCAACACACTCGCGTTCCTCCCCGGCAACCGCGTCACACGCACCTACCCCTTCGGCGGCGGCGACTCCTTCGACCAGCAGAAGCGCTCCAACCCGGACATGTGCGGGAGCTACCGAGCGGGCGAGAACACCATCTCCATCCGCTGGCACAACAACCAGGCGTCCGACTACACCTACCGGCGCGCGGACGACGGCTTCGAGCTCGACGGCGACATCTACCGACGCCAGTGACCGAGCCGCGCGTCATCGACATTCGCAGCGACGTCTACGCTTTCCTGCACGCGCACGGCATCGCGTACGTCCGCCACGACCACGTGCCGGTGCACACCTGCGAGGAGGAGCTGCAACATGTCCCCGAGTCGGGCGCCGCGCGCACCAAGAACATCTTCCTCCGCGACCGCCGCGGACGCCGCCACCTCCTGCTCATCACGCTCTGCGCAAAAACGGTCAGCATCGCGGACTTCGCCCAGACCGCGGGCGCCGACCGCCTGAGCTTCGCGTCCCCCGAGCGCCTCATGACCCACCTCGGCGTCGAGCCGGGATCGGTCACGATTCTCGGACTCATGCACGACGCGAATCACGCCGTGGAGCTCTATATCGATGCGGATGTCTGGAAGGCGCCCGCCATCCACGCGCACCCGCTTCGCAACGACGCGACGCTGGTGCTGTCGCACGAGAATGTGGTGAAGTTTCTCTCGGTCACCGCGCACCAGCCTCGGATCGTCACGGTGCGGTCAGCGACCGCCTGAGCCGTCCCCGGATTGATGGCGCGCCAGCCGCGCGCCGAGATGTCGCTTCACATCCGGCCATTCGCTGTCGATGATGCTGTACATTACGCTGTCGCGCGCGCTGCCGTCACGCCGCGCCTGATGCCGCCGGAGCACGCCGTCCTTCTTCGCCCCGAGCGCCTCGATGGCGCGCTGCGACCGGAAGTTGAAGTTGTCGGTGCGCAGGCCGACCACGGTGCATCCCATCGTCTCGAATGCGTGAGACATCAGCAGCAGCTTGCACGCCGTATTCACATAGCCGCGCTGAAAGCTCGCCGCGTACCACGTGTAGCCAATCTCCACGCGGTCGATCGCCGCTACGACGTCGTGGTAGCGCGTGCTGCCGATGACCTTTCCGGATGCCAGTTCTCGCACCGCCCAGGGGAGCATCGTCCCGGCCGTATGTCCCGCGAGCGCGTCAGCGATGTACTTCGCCATGTTCGCCGGCTCAGGCACCACGGTATACCAGAGCTTCCACAGCTCACCGTCGCGCACCGCCACCGACAGCTCGGCCTCATGCTGCGGCGTCAGTGGCTCGAGCCGGACCCCGTGTCCTTCAAGCGTGGTTGGAGTGAGGGTGATCACTACCTGAGACGTCGGAGCTCCGCTTCCGCCGCCATGAACCCGAACGCCGGCCACCCTCCTGACGCCACGGCGCGCTGGAACCAACTCTTTGCCGTCGTCGTGTCGCCACGAACGAGATACCAGTTCCCAAGCCCATAGCTCAGCGTCGCCGCCTGCACGTCTGCGGTATCCGCCGGAGTGATCACAACCTCGGGCCCGATCTCGCCGCGGTACAGACGCAGCCGCTGGCGGTAGGCGTTCTCCACCTGCAACGAGTCGGGACGCGCGCGGAGCAGGGCAGCCGCTTCGTCGGCGCGACCCGCGCGCATCAGCGACATCCAGCGCCAGTCCACCGAGCCCGCGAGCTCGCCGGCATTCGGCGCGATCGCCTGGCCGCGCGCGAACGCGTCAGCGGCACCGGCAAAGTCCCCATGAACGAATCGTAAGACGCCCAGGTGATACCAGATGCCGTAGTTCGCGCTGTCGAGCGAAAGCCCCTTCGCGAAGTCTGCGGCGGCCTTGTCGAACTCGCGTACGGAGAGGTAGCGATGCCCGCGCCAGCGGTACAGCATCGCGTTGTTGGGCTCGAAGTCCATCCCGCGCGTGAAGGTCGCGATGGCTTCGCGGAACTGCCGGGCCCCTGATTGCGCGGTGCCGAGTGCAATGAGTCGGTCGACGCTCACCGGTGCCGCGTTGGAGGCAGCCGTGGCTCGTGCGATCGGGCCGGTGTCAGCCTGCGATCGGTACTCGACCGATCCGGCCTTGTACTGCACGGTCTGCGCGCCGAGTGTGGCGGCGCTGACGAGGGAGACGAGAAGCAGTGCGCGCATGGGCGTGGGAAGGGGGCGTCCGAAAGTACAACAGCGCTCGGCGCGCAGAAAGTCGAAGGCCGAGAGCCGAGAGCCGAGAACCGCTAGAACCGGGCCCCAAGATACATATCCCCTCGCCACCGCTGCTCGGGGTAGATCCCGCGCGATAGATCAAACCGCAGGAAACCATCCAGGATGGAGACGCCAACCCCAGCCCCCGACAGCGGACGCCCCATGCGCGAAAGACTCTCCCGCGCGCCTGCCCAGCCGACGTCGTAGAACAGTGCCGGGCGCAAGACCATCCCCGAGCGTGCAACTTCGGCGCGACCCAGCCAGAACGTATCGCCGACGCGACCCTCGCCGGCGAGACGCGCGGACTGTCCGCGGACAGTCTGCAACCCGCCGATGAAGAACGCCCGCTGGATAGGCAGGCTACCGAGCGATGACCCGGCAGCGCCAGTCAGTGCGAACCCGAATCCGCCGAGCGGACGGCTCAGCGTCCCGTCGAGCATCAGGCGCGCGTATCCGGTCGTGCCGAACAGCTCCTCCTGGTCGGTCAGCGCGCCCTCGCCGCGCACGCGCGTGTCGAGTCGGAAGCCGCGCGGGTTGATCCCGAACGAACGCGCCAGCTCCGCACCCGCGCCCAGCGCCACGAGTTGTTCGGCGTCGATGTTCTCGCGGAAGCGCGCGTCGCCGAGATACTTGCTCACGGAGAACTGCGTGTTCGGTTCGACGTCAGCGCTGTACTGCTGTTCGCCAAAGATGCGCCAGCGCATCCGGGCCCCCGCCATGGGGCCCGGTGCATCGCGAGTGCCACCGAGCTCCGCCCCCCAGCTGCGATAGTAGAATCCTTCATCGCGCGCGTAGAGGAGATTGGCAACCGACGCGCCAAATGAAAGAGGCGATCCCCAGTCATCATTGGCGACGCCGAGCCGATGGAAACCGGTGAGCCGGATGTCCGATCGTCCGTTGCTGCGCGACAGTGACAGCTCGCCGTTCGGCGTGAGGTCGGCGGTGCCCAGGCGAACGACCGCCTGCGCAGTGTATCCCATCCCCAGCACCGACGTTGCCGATCCACCCAGCGAGAGCCCCTCGATGCGATTGTAGCGCAGGAGATCGAGCCCCGTGTGCAACGTCGGACGTTGCGGCCCCCATCCCGGCTGGAGGGAGAAGTCGAGCCCTTCGAGCAGCTGGTCGCGGTCCGCGGAGGAGAACATCTGGTCGTCGCTTCCATATATGGAAGGCGGCAGGTCGGGCGACGTCGCAAGCTTTTCCGTGTTGCAGGGAAGACGCACCGCCATCCGGGTCCCGTATACCGAGCGCAGCCCCGCGAAGTAGGTGCTGTCGGTTTTGCATTCCTCGCGACGGCGCAGGATGTTGCGGACGATCGCGCGATTGTTCGCGATCCGGTTGCGCAGCGCCCGAATGCGGGCGGTGTCTCCATCGGTTCGCTGGAGGCTGTCGAGGATCGTCCCGAGACTGTCCATGCGCTTCCGGCGATACTCCAGCACCGAGTCCTCGCGTGCCGTGCGCGCGGCGAGCGACGTGTCGCGCTTCGGCCCGCTGCCGCCGCCGATCACGATGTTCCCCTCCGCGAAATACGTGGTGTCGTCCGCCGTGAGGCCCATCTCGCCGACGTTCGGCACCTTCGGGACAGGGACATCGCCATTCACGCTCGCATAGCGATAGCTCTCCTCGTACCGCACCGGCACGCGCACGAACAACGCGACCAGGTTGCCTTCTAGGACGTTGCGCTTCGGCAGCCAGAAGCGCCCTTCATACAGCCCGTACTCCACCGTGATCGCGGAGATCTTCGCGCGCATCGGCGAGAACATTCCCTTCACGATCCGGGGGACATCGTCGACGTCGCCGGAGTCGAGCTTCGCCCGCGCTTGGCGCGCCAGCTTGCCCGTATCCGTCGCGGCGATGCGCTCGAGCTCCTCGAGCTCCTTGCGCGTCTCCTCACTCACTTCGCGCCAGATGTCCACCTCGGCGGCCATGCGATAGGCTGCGCGCACCAGGCTGCCACTCTCGACGTCGAACCAGAATGAACCGACGAAGGCACGCCATTCGGGACGACGCGCAGTGATCCGCAGCTCGCGCAGGTTGATGCCGCGTCCGTCCGGAAGACGAATGCGCACCGAGTCCCCCGTCTCATACTTGTAGTACGCCTCCGCGCCGGTCGCGAGCGGATGGATCAGGTCGCGGTCGTTCACTTCCTCGCGAACCCTGCGCAGCTCTTCCGATGGGAACCAGAGCTGTTCGCGTCCAGGGAAGTAAGGGATCGGCGTCGCCGGAGTGAGGTCCATGTCCGCGCCCCCCATCGGAACTACGGCGCGACGTCCCGTGGTCTCGACCCAGACGCCGCTGCCTCGTCCCCACCGCACTCGCGCCGCATGTTCTGCGCGAAAGAGGAGGCGCTCGGGGCCAAGGCGACGAATGCCGAGTCCGACCGACGCTCGCATATATGAAGTCGCGTCGTACGACTGGAGCGCCGAGTCCTGTGACATCCGGGCGACACGCGCGCGAGTGAGCAGGGTGCGAGCGCGGGCGTCCTTGAATGCCGTGCGGTCGAGCTCAGCGGTCATGGGGATGCGACGCACGCGCCGCCCCGTGTCTGCAGCTGGCTTCGCGATGTCGACCGGAGCAGGGGTCTGTTCCTGCGCGCTCAAGGTCGCGGCGAGGACCAGGCAAAGAATGGTCGTCAGGTGGGAGACTCGGGGGAGCAGCATCACCTTCAACCTACCCGAGCGTACCGCCTTCAGTTTCAAAGAGGGGTCGCGTCTGAAACGGCCGTTGCCGAAATGCGTACTGGGGGTGTCCAATATCGCGTCGGCTGCTCAGGTCGTAGAATCGGTCACCCCAACCGCTCCCAGGGATCATGCGTAACCTCAGCCTGGCTCTCCGCACCCTCCTTCGCACACCGATCATTACGGCCGTTGCGGCGCTTTCTCTGGGCCTCGGCATCGGCTCGAATGCGGCGATCTATTCGCTGTTCCATCGCATGGTGCGACAGGAACTGCCGGTGCCGGAAGCGGATCGCCTGGTCAACTTCGGGGCGCCGGGGCCGAAGAACGGAAGCCAGTCCTGCGGCCAGGCGGGCAGCTGCGAAGAGGTGTTCAGCTATCCGATGTTCCGGGACCTGCAGAACGCGCGCATCCCCGCGCTCGCGGGGCTTGCCGGTCACCGCGACCTTGGAGCGAACGTCAGCTACGAGCGTCGCAGCTTTGCGGAGGGTGGGCTGCTCGTGTCGGGGACGTACTTCCCCTTGCTGCGACTGAACCCCGCGCTGGGCAGACTGATTACCCCGGCGGACGACGACAAGGCAGCGCCACCGGCCGTGGTGCTGGCGCACTGGTTCTGGGACACGAAGCTGGGCAGGGATTCAAGCGTCATTGGGAAAACCCTCGCCGTCAATGGCAAGCCCACGACGATCATCGGCGTCGCCCCCGCGAACTTCAATGGAACGACGGTTGGCTCCAGGCCCGCGTTTTACACCGCGCTTGCAATGGGGCCCATCCTGGGCGGCGGCATCGAGCGCGCGACCGAAGAGCGCCGGGCGTATTACATCTACGTGTTCGGACGGCTCGCTCCGGGGGCGACACTCGATCAGGCGCGCAGCGCGGTCAACGCCGTCTACCAGCCGATCATCCGCGAGGTCGAGGCGCCGCTGCAGAAGAACATGCGCGACTCCCTCATGCCGCGTTTCCTCGCGAAGCAGGTGACGGTTGCGCCGGGAGCTCGCGGCCAGAGCGACATGCACGACGATGCGGGCGGCCCGCTGTTCATGCTCTTCGCCATCACCGGGCTGGTGCTGCTCATCGCGTGCGCCAACATCGCCAATCTCCTGCTCGCCCGTGCGACGAATCGCGAGATGGAAATGGCGGTGCGCCTCTCCCTCGGCGCAACCCGTCGCCAGCTGCTCGCTCAATTGCTCACGGAGTCAGTCACACTCGCCATCATCGGGGGCGTCGCCAGCCTGCTCTTCGCCGCATGGACACTTCAGGGGATGGCCGCGTTGCTTCCCGCCGAGATCACCAACACGATTTCATTCCGGCTCAACTGGGCGGCCGTGGCGTTTGCCGGCATCCTTTCCATCGCGACCGGCATCGCGTTCGGGCTCTTCCCGGCGCTGCACAGCACGCGTCCCGATCTCGTGACGGCGCTGCGCAACAACTCCGGCAAGCTCGCGGGGGGCCGAGCCGCGCGCCGCTTCCGCACGACGCTCGCTACCGGGCAGATCGCGCTGGCGATGGCGCTGCTCATGAGCGCTGGACTGTTCCTCAAGAGTCTCTGGAAGATCAGCCGCGTACAGCTCGGAGTGCAGACGGAGAATCTCATCACGTTCTCGGTGTCACCGTCCCAGAACGGGTACGACTCCGTGCGGACGCGCGCGCTCTACGCGCAGATCGAGGAAGAGCTGCTCGCCATTCCTGGCGCAACGGCGGCGACCTCTGCGATGGTTCCCCTGATTGCAGGGAGCAACTACAACAATTCGATCAAGGTTGAGGGGCTGGCGACGGATGCCAACGCGTCGCCACCGTCCAGCAGTCTGAACGCCGTCGGAGCCGGACATTTCCGTACGATCGGAGTGGACTTGCTCGCAGGGCGCGAATTCAACCGGGGTGATGACCTGGGTCGCCCGAAAGTGGCGATCGTGAATGAGACGTTCGCGAAGACGTTCGGCCTGGGGACGAATCCGGTAGGGAAGCGAATGGCGATCGGCTCGGCTGACAGCCTTCCGCTGGACATCGAGATCGTCGGACTGGTGCGCGACGCCAAGTATTCCAGCGTGAAGCGCGACATCCCCCCGGTGTTCTTCACCCCGAACCGCCAGCGCCGCAACATCGGCGAGATGCATTTCTACGTCCGCACCCAGGGCGATCCATCGCTCATGCTGCGCAGCATCTCCACGCTGGTGGAGCGGCTGGACCCGATGCTGCCAGTGGAGAACCTGCGCACCATGCCGGAGGAGATCAGGCTTAATACGTTTGAAGACCGGATGATCAGCACCCTGTCCGCCTCGTTCGCCCTGCTCGCGACACTGCTGGCTGCGGTCGGACTGTACGGGGTGCTCGCTTATTCCGTTGCCCAGCGCACGCGTGAGATCGGGGTCCGCATGGCACTCGGTGCCGCCGCATCGCAGGTCCGCGGTCTCGTGTTGCGACAGGTGGCGTTGATGGTGCTCATTGGCGGCATCATCGGTATCGCGGGAGCGATTGGGTTGAGCAAGGCCGCGCAGTCGATGCTGTTCCAGATGTCCGGCGCGGATCCAGTCGTGATGTCGGTATCGGCCCTGCTCCTCGGCCTCGTTGCCCTCGCAGCCGGCTACGTCCCGGCGCTCAGGGCTTCACGCGTGGACCCTATGCAGGCGTTGCGGTACGAATAGCTCTCGGCCCTCGGCTCAGGGCTCTCGGCTCTCGGCTCTCGGCTCTCGGCGTCATGATCGCGAGCCTCCGACCGGCATCTCGGCGCTGAAAGGTCTCGAAGGTGGTCTCGGATTAGAACGGAAACTCCGGATTGGGCTGATCAAGAACAAATAAAGGTTGGGGAATTGGAAATCGACTCCTCAGTCGTGGTGCAGGTATGCGCTGTTTCCGAGTCATCCGAAAACCAACTGCAAATGCATTCACCTAGCTGCCGTTGAACGCTGAAGGAGCAGGAAACTGCAGGAAGGCGCAGAAGGAGATCAGGAAGGTATCCGCTGTTCCCGCGTAATCCGAGAACCAATGAGGAGTTTGCACTGCCGCGCCGCCGGTCGAAGTCGAGCAATCAAGGGGCAGTATCGACCTGCGATGACGTGCTGGTATATAGGACAAACGATCAGGCAGTTATCAGCTCAATCAGCAAACCAATCGTCAGACTGTCATGTCGAAGGCGCCAGTCGAAGTCAGTACAGGATCAATGTGCATTTCTGCTTCGCCTTTTCGCCCAAGATAGCCGTTGATCCGATGACGAAATGCATTCACCTGGCTGCCGTTGAACGTTGAAGGAGCAGGAAACTGCAAGAAAGAGATAAGAAGCCCGGGCCGGCATCCGGTGTTTCCGAGTAATCCGAGACCAATAGAGGATCCTTCACTGCCGAGGCGCCGGTCGAAGTCGAGGACAATCAAGAGGGCAGTGTCGACATGCCATTACGTGCCGGTCGGAGTCGATAACACAGCCCAGGCAGGTATCGCCAGCTAGTCGGCCACGAGAAAGCGTCCCACGTCGAACACGAGCACACTGACGGGACGTCCGTCGATCGCGGCCCGCGTGATGCCTTCCGGCTTCAGCCGACGCGAGTACGAGGCGGTCTCTTTCACGGCTCCGCCAGGCTGGCCATTCCACTCCATCAACCGAAAGTCCTGGTTCTCGTCGTTGAGCGCGGCGCCAGTGAGGATGCGAAAGCTCTTCGTTTCGCTGTCGTACTCCATCCCCCGGATGCCCGCGCCGCCGAGCGCGAGGCGGATTGTCGGGCCGTCCATGCGCAGGTTCTCGCGTGTGAAGCTGCGAGTCGAGTCGGCTTGCTTGATGGCAATGATCAGTGACTGACCGTCCACGACGGGCGCGCGAAGGCCGAGGAGGAGCCGGCGATTGATCGGGTCCCAGGCCAGCGCTTCGATATTGAGGACCTCATCGCCAAGCTTGTTGGCCGTGCCGCGCAGTTCGGCCACATGCTCGGCCAGCCATGCCTTCAGCCCCTGGATGCGCTGCACCTGCTCGACGCGTCGCGTTCCGGGGTTGAACGTGAATCGCACGATGCCGTCTCCCTCCACACCCGATCGCTTGGACTGCGAGCCGACGACATAGAAGTGCTGCCCGTCGTGGGTGATCCCTTCCATGTCGGTGATGTCGGCGCCGAGCGTTACCGGGATCGCCTTGCCCGCCTGCGTCCCCTGGGCCGTGAGCTCCATGAGGAAGATTTCACGCGTGCGCCCGTCGTCCACGAACAGGACGGTGTTGCTCGACGGGACATACGCCACTCCCGACGCCTCGAATGCGCCACCAGCGATGGCGTGCGGCTCGGACGCATCCTGGGGGCTGGCGCCGGCACGGGGACCGCAGGCGCTGAGGACGGCTGTGCCGACGAGTCCGGCTGCAGCAACGACCGCGAATAGCGGGCGGGGGGACCTAGTTCTTTCCATTGTAAGGGGGACAGGTGCAATCGCTGGGCCGGGCACTTGGCGAACGTTCACTCTGGACTAAACGAAGTGAACGAAGTAAGTTCTTGCATGCATCGGGATGTCGAAGAGTTCATCGAGCGCCTTGGCGTGCTCTGGCAGCGAGACGGCCTCCCACGCATCGCCGGGCGCATCTTCGGGCTGGCGCTCGTCTCCCCGGATCCCTGTTCCCTCGACGATATCGCCGAGTCGCTGGGCGTGAGCAAGGCCAGCGTCAGCAACGATGCGCGGATGCTCGAGCAGATGGGATTCATCGAGCGCGTCAGCATCGCGGGCGACCGGAAGGATTACTACCAGGTGAATGAAGGGAGCCTGGAGCGGGCGCTGGAGCTTCGCGTGCAGCGGATCGAGGAGTTCCGGAAGCTGCTCGAGTCCGGCATGGAGCTGCCCATCAGGAATCCGTCGGTCCGGGAGCGGCTCGCCGACCATCGCGTCGCATTCGGGTATCTCTCCAACGCGCTCTCGGAAGCGCTCAAGGACATCAAGGAGCGCCACACGGCGCCACGGAGCAGGAAGTCATGAAGCCGTCGTACCTCTTCTATTGTAGTAGCGCTGTGCTGGTTGCCCTCGGCGTCCGTTCCGTCGGGGCGCAACCGGTCAGCGCGGACTCCATGCCGGTCACCCTGGAGATCGCGGTGAGCCGCGCCGTGGGACAGAGCCAGGAGGTCCGGCTTGCGCAGTCGCAGGTGCGCCTGGCGGAAGCGCAGGTAGGTGCCGCGAGGTCTGCGGCGTTTCCGCAGCTGGACGCGCGCCTCGGATACACCCGAACCTTTGCGAGTCCCTTCGCGAGTGGCGGCTTTTCGCTGCCTGACTCCCTGCGATTCGAGCCGGACACGAATGCGACGCTCGCCGAACGCGTGAGATATCTCGAAGAGAACGCGCCGCTCGCCGGTCTCGGCGGGCTCGGGCAGCTGTTCGGCAATTTGCCATTCGGCCAGGAGAATTCGTACACGGCGGCACTCACCGGATCGCAAACGCTCTTTTCCGGTGGACGCCTCGGGGCAGGGATGCGCATCGCCCGGGAGTATCTCGATGCCGCGCGCTTCAACCTGCAGGAGCAGACCGCGGAGATCGAGCTGCAGGTGCGGTCGGCGTATTATCGCGCCCGTCTCGCGCAGGAGCTGGTGGGAATCTCCCGCGCGGCGCTGGATCAGGCGGAGCGATTCCTGGCGTCAGAACGGCTGCGCCGCGAAGCAGGCACGGGATCGGAGCTCGACGTCCTTCGCGCGCAGGTGTCGGTCGCAAACCTCCAGCCGCAGTTGATCGACGCGACCAACTCCGCGGAAGTCGCGACCCTCGACCTCAAGCGCCTCGTTGACATTCCACTGGCACAGCCGGTGAGGCTCACGACGCCCCTCGAGGCGCCAGCTGTGATCGCGGAGCTTGATTCGGTTGCCGCCATGCAGCAGCTCGCGCGTCGCGCGTCGCTTGCGGCACAGGAACGCCAGGTCGCCATTCGCCAGGCCCAGGTGCGCATCGCGCGCTCCGGCTACCTGCCGACGGTGAACCTCAGCCTCAATTACGGGCGCCAGCTGTTCCCGTCGGAGATCTTCGCCTTCAACGAAGAATGGCGGAGCGACGCCAGCGCGACCGTCTCCGTGTCCATTCCGATTTTCAACGGCCTGCGCACGCGCTCCGATGTGCGGCAGGCGCAGGTTGCCGTCGATCAGGAACGGTTGCGACTCACCCAGCTGCGCGAAGGGGTGCAGGTCGCCTACGAGCGCGCCCGCGGTGAGCGGGAGCGTGCCCGCTCGACCATCGAAGCACGACAACTGACCGTGCAGCAGGCGCAGCGCGTTCACGACCTCACCGTGCTGCGCTACGAGCAGGGGCTCGCCAGCCAGCTGGAAGTCTCCGAAGCCCGGCTCTCGCTGCTCCAGGCCCGCACGAACCTCGCGCAAGCCATTGCGGATTTCGCCATTGCCAATGCCACCCTGGCGCGCGCCATCGGCGCGCCGATGTGACCCTCCCATGACCTACATGCATCGTTCACTCGCTCTCCTGTCCGTCGCCCTTCTTGCTGCCTGCGGCGGTGGGGACGACACCGCAACTCCAGCAGCGTCGGACAGTCCCGCCGCGGCGACTCCCGCAGGCACGGTGGTCCTTGGCTCTCAGGACCTCGCGGTCGCCGAGATGAGCACCATCGGTTCCGGGCTGACCATCAGCGGAAACCTCGATCCCGCGGACGTCGTGCAGGTTCGCGCGCAGGTTCCGGGAACGGTCGCGGGCGTGCGCGTGGATCGCGGCTCGTCGGTGCGCGCGGGCGCGGTGCTCGCGATCATCGAGGCGCAGGGGATTCGCAGCCAGGCGGCGGGCGCGCAGGCGCAGGTGTCCGCGGCGCAGGCGCAGCTGTCCATCGCGCAGCAGCGGCTGGACGCGAGCAAGCGGCTCTTCGACGCCGGCGCGATTTCCGAGATTGACTACAAGCAGGCGCAGGCCAACGTCCAGGTAGCACAGGCGAACCTGGCGGGTGCGCGCGCGGCCGCTGCCGGTGCAGGGGAGAGCGCCGGTCGCGCGACGATCACTGCGCCCATCAGCGGCGTGGTGAGTGCGCGGATGGTGAGTGGAGGCGAAGCGGTGAGTCCGGGAGCACCGCTGTTCACGGTGGTGAACGCGTCAGAGCTGGAGCTTGCGGGTCGCGTCGGCGTCGCCGACGCAGCACGCGTGCGCGTTGGACAACCGGTGACATTCACGCTGGACGCGTACCCCAACCAGGTGTACCGCGGACGGGTGGCGCGCATGGATCCCACGGCGGATCCGGGGACGCGCCAGGTGGGCGTCTATGTTCGCCTCGCCAATCCGAACAATCGCATCGTGGGTGGCCAGTTCGCGCGCGGCACCATCGAGACGGGCAGCAGCCTTTCCGCGGTGGTGATCCCCGAAGTCGCACTGGCGAATCGCACCGGCAATGCCGCGACGGTCTTTGTCCTCAATGGCAATCGGGTCTCGCGTCGCAGCGTGACTGTGGGTGAGCGCGATGCCGCCTCCGGCCGCATCGCTGTGCTGAATGGTCTTCAGGCTGGCGAGCGGGTGCTGCTGAACCCAACATCAGACATCACGGACGGCACGCAGGTGTCCGTCACTTCCGACGCACCGCCGGCGCCCCCCGCCGTCGCGCGCGATACCTCCAGGTAACCATGGCACAGGAACAGTTCGGCGGGTTGAGCGGCGTTTCCATTCGCCGTCCCGTCTTCACTACGATGCTGATGGTCGGGCTCATCGTGCTCGGCCTCTTCAGCTATCGGCGACTGGCCATCGACCAGTTTCCCGAGGTCGACATCCCGGTCGTCTCGGTGCAGACGGTGTATCCCGGCGCGAGCTCGGAGACCGTCGAGCGTGAAGTCACGCGCCGGCTCGAGGAGGCGTTCAATCCCGTCGCAGGTGTCGATCGCATCACGTCCATTTCGCTCGAAGGCATCTCGAGCGTCATCGTCGAGTTCGACCTTGGCAACGACGTGGACGTCGCGTCGCAGGACATTCGCGCCAAGATCGAAGCGGTGCGGCGCGAGCTGCCGCAGGACATCGAGTCGCCGGTGGTGCAGAAGTTCGACCCCGCGGCACAGCCCATTCTTTCGCTGGCGCTCGCGTCCGAGAATCAGGGGATCGATCGCCTGACGGTGCTTGCAGACGAGACCATTCGCCGCCGTCTCGAGAGCGCAGGGGGCGTGGGCGAGGTGCGCATTGCGGGTGGGTTGGAACGCGAGATCCGCGTGAACCTCCTTCCCAACAGACTCCAGGCACTTGGCGTCACCGTCCCCGACGTGATGTCCGCGCTCGGCTCGCAGAACATGGAAGTGCCGGCGGGACGCGTGGAGAGCGGCGCGACCGAGCAGCTCGTGCGCGTAACCGGTCGGATCACGGACGCACGCCAGTTTGCCGACGTGATTGTCGCGACGCGCGGTGGCCAGCCGGTGCGGCTGCGCGACGTCGCGAACGTCGAGACAGGCACCGAAGAAGAGCGGTCGGTGGCGCTGGTGGACGGACGCCGCGCTGTCTCCCTCGACATCCTGAAGGTGTCCGGCGCGAACACGGTGGACGTTGCCGATGCGGTGCTCGCCGAAGTCGCAAAAATCCAGCAAACGCTGCCGAAGGGAACCGAGCTCTCGGTCATTCGCGACAACTCGGTGTTCATCCGACAGTCGGTGAGCGACGTCATCCACGAGCTGCTGCTCGGCGCCGTGTTGACGATCATCATCGTGATGCTGTTCCTGAATGACTGGAAGGCGACGGCAATCACCTCGCTGGCGTTGCCAGTGTCGGTGATCTCGTCGTTCATCCTGATGGAGGCGCTCGGCTTCACGCTGAACGTGCTGACGCTGATGGGCTTGTCGCTCTCGATCGGCATCCTGATCGATGATGCGATCGTGGTCATCGAGAACATCGTCCGGCATCGTGAGAAGGGAGAGAACCACTTCACGGCGGCGGCGCGCGGCACGAGCGAGATCTTTCTCGCGGTCATGGCCACGACCCTGTCCATCGTGGCCGTGTTCGTGCCGGTGGCGTTCATGGGCGGCATCATCGGCAGGTTTTTCTACCAGTTCGGCGTGACCGTCGCGTGGGCCGTGCTGGTGTCGTTGTTCGTGTCCTTCACCCTCACGCCAATGCTGAGCGCCTGGTGGGGAGTGAACCCGCACGTGCACGGCGCGCAGGGAGGCAACGTCCTCACCCGCAACATCGCAAAATTCAACGTGTGGTTCGACCGGCAGGCGTCCCGGTACCGCGGCGTGATCCGCTGGGCCCTTGGGCACCGCAAGACGACCCTCGCCATGGCCGCAGCGAGCTTCATCGGCGCGTTCATGCTGTTCCCGTTCATCGGCGGCGGCTTCATGCCGGGCTCCGACAATTCCGAGTTCGCCGTGCTGTTCGAGACGCCGGAAGGCTCGAGCCTGAACTACACGCGCGGCAAGGCGGAGCAGATCGTCGCCGGACTGCGGCAGATGGACGGGGTGAAGTACACGTACACGACCATCGGCGCCGGCGGGTTGGGCACCGTGACATCGGGCAACGTCTACGTCGCGCTGAGCAAGTCCGCCGAGCGTTCGAAGTCACAGCTGGAGCTGATGGACGACGCCCGCAATTCCCTCACGCGGCTGCACGGCGTGAGCGTTCAGGTGCTGGAGGCGGGCGGGCTTGGTGGCGCGCAGGCGCCGCTCCAGGTGGAGATCCGCGGCCCCGACGTGCGCGAGCTGCAGCGCATCTCCGACCAGGCGATGGTCGCGCTCAAGAAGCTGCCGGGCGTCGTGGACCTCCAGGCATCGCTCGGCGCGCCGAAGCCCGAGCTGCGGATTACCGTGGACCGTGACGTGGCGAACCAGATCGGCGTGAACGTTGGACAGATCGCGACAACCATCCGTCCGCTGCTCGCGGGGCAGGTGGCGACACGCTGGGAAGATCCTTCGGGGGAGGAGCGCGACGTGGTGGTGCAGGTTCCTCCAGAGATGCGTCGCACCGTGCAGGATCTCGCGGCCATTCCAGTGGCGGCATCAGAGAAGACGAATGGCATCTCGAACCTCGTGCCGCTGTCGGACATCGCGCGTATCGAAGCTGGCAGCGCGCCGGCGCAGATCGATCGCAAGGACCTGGAGCGCGTCGCGACCATCACCGGCAGCACGTCCGGCATCTCCATCTCGGAGGCATCGGCCGCGATCCAGACGGAGCTGAACAAGCTCCAGCTGCCGGCCGGCTATTCGACGCGACTTGGCGGTGAGACCGAGCAGCTCGCCGAGACCGCGGGGTTTGTGCTCGAAGCCATCGCGCTGGCGGTCATCCTGATCTTCCTGATTCTCGCGTCGCAGTTCGAGTCGTTCACGCAGCCATTCGCGATCATGCTATCGCTGCCGCTGTCGCTCGTCGGCGTGCTGCTCGCGCTCCTGGTCACCAACGACACCCTGAACATGATGTCGATGATCGGGGTCATCATGCTCATGGGACTGGTGACGAAGAACGCCATTCTGCTCGTGGACAACGCCAACGAGCGTCGTCGGGCGGGGACGAACCGGCATGACTCCCTCGTGGAAGCTGGGGCCGTGCGACTGCGTCCGATCATGATGACGACGCTCGCGATGATCTTCGGCATGCTTCCCATCGCGATGGCGATGGGGGAGGGCGGCGGCTTCCGGGCGCCGATGGCGCGCGCGGTGATCGGTGGGCTGATCACCTCCACGATGCTGACGCTGCTCGTGGTGCCCGTGGCCTATACCTACTTCGATGACATGGGTGGCTGGTTCAAGCATAAGTTCGTGTCGAAGGAGCGTGAGCACGAAATGGAAGACGAGGCACGGGAGGCCGGGATGTCTCCCGAACCGGCGATGGGCGATTGAGCGAGCGTCCAGCCCCCGGCCGTGAGAAGCTGCTGGATGCGGCGCGTCGCGTCTTCGAGCAGTTCGGGCCGACGGGAGCGACCACCCGACGCATCGCGGAGGAGGCAGGTGTCAACGAAGTGACGCTGTTCCGTCACTTCGGGTCGAAGGACGCGCTGCTGGATGAAGCGACACGCGCGCACGCGACGGGGGAGCATGCCTTGCCGCTCCCCGTAAAGCCGGTGAGTCCTGAGGAGGAGTTGACGGTGTGGTGCGCCCAGGAGATCGAACGGCTGCGCGAGTCGCGCGACTTCATCATGCAGTGCCTCGCCGTGAGCACGACGAACCCGTCGTTCGGCGAGAATGGGGCGCTGCCGCTGACCCAGGCCGCCGAGGAGCTGTCGCGCTATGTGTCGCAGCTGCACAAGGACGGCCGCATCACGCACGCGGAGGATCGCGAGGTAGCCACGACGATGTTGCTCGCGACGATGTACTCGGACTCACTTGGCCGCGTCTCGCTGCCGGGTGTCCATACGACGGATCCCGATCGCGCCCCCGCGATTTACGTCCGGCTCTTCCTGCGGGCGCTCGGGGTCCCCTAGCGCTCGGCAGTCGACGGTGCGGCCGCGTCACCAAAGTGACACGCCGCCTGTGCGGCGATTTCCTCGGTGGTACCACGTTCCACGGGACGCCAGCGCTGCCGATACAGCTCCTCGCCTGACGTCACCTGGCGGGTGATCGGACGACCGTTTCCCCGCGACATGGCAATGCTCGCGACCTTGAAGGTGAGATTGTCGCATCGCACGACGCTTCGCACCACCTCGCGGTCGAACTCCTTTCCCTTGTGGAGTCGCGGCAGTTTGTGGCTGGTCCGGTACCAGGTCTCAACGACGTTCACCCAGCGCCCTTGGGACGCCATGCGCCCGGTCTTGGTGCGCGCACGGTCGATCTCGACGTCATAGTGCGCGTCGCGGGCGATCACCACCCAGGCCTCAGGCTCGGCGGTGGCCTTGTCGTACACCAGCGTGAACGCAACTACGAGCGCGATCACACCAACCCAGCGCCACGGACGACGCGGCTGTTTCCACGACGGGAGGACGATCGGTCCCGGCACGTGCTCCATGTCCCCAAGGTACAATCGGCAGCCTCGACTTGCGACAACCGGTTTCACCGAATTGCCGGTGCAAGGTGCAGCTGCAGGACAACCAAGCTGTCTTCGCTGTTAGCCTGCACTTTCCTGTTTCTTCCTGCTCTTTCTGAGTTGTTCGGCAGCTACCACGAGCTCGGACGGGGCGGCAGGAAACGGCAGGAAGGAGTGACGTTCGCCGAGCGGTGGTGCGCGTTCGCCGAATGGTTGTTGCACGGGGAACGCGGGAAGGCGACCGTGCGCCATGCGATATGCGTTCGGTGCAATGCTCCTGCTGCTCGGCGGCCAATCGGCCGCGGCGCAGTCCGTGGTGCGCGGAATTATCGTCAGCGCGTCGGCGCCGGTGGCGGGCGCGAATGTCTTCATTGTGGAGACGCTCGCCGGCGCGCTGACGGACAGCAGCGGGCGCTTTTCGTTCACGACCTCTCATACGGGCTCCGCGACCATCGTCGTCCAGGCGCGCGGCTTCGCCGAGCAGCGGCGCGTGATCCAAGTGCCATCCGCCGAGCAGGTTACGATCATCCTGCGGGCGGGTACACAGACGCTTGCGCCGACCACCGTCTCGGCATCGCGCTATGCGGCGTCCGACGAACGTGGGGCGACCCTCACGACGCTCGACGTGGTCTCCACCCCCGGCACCAATGCCGACGTCGCGCGCGCCATCCAGACGTTGCCAGGGGTACAGCAGGTGGATGAGGGGACGGCGCTGTATGTCCGCGGAGGAGATTACACCGAAACGCACGTGCTCCTCGACGACGCGGTGCTTCACACGGCGTTCACCTTCGAGTCACCGAACGGGACCTTCATCGGTACCGTCGATCCCTTCCTGCTCGACGGCATCTTCTTCTCATCCGGAGGGTTCGGCGCCCGTTACGGCAATGCGCTCTCCGGCATCGCGGCGCTGAATACCATGGGGCGCGCGGCGCGCCCGTCGGTCACCGCCGGAGCCGGGCTTGCGGCGCTATCGGTCAGTGGTGCGATTCCCATTGGCGCCTGTAGCGGATTGCGTGTCGCAGCCAACGAGTTCGACACCGACCTGTTGTTCAAAGTGAACGGATCGACGCAGGAATTCCGCACTCCGCCGCGCGGCTTCGACCGCAGTGCGAGCTATGTCCTGAACTACCGACCGACGGGAGAGCTGAAGATCTTCGGAATCCGTCAGTCCACGGGACTGGCGTCGATCGTCGACGACCCTTCCTACAGTGGCGCGTACACGATGGACCTGTCGTCCGGCCTCATCGTGGCCAACTGGCGCGATGTATTCGGACGCTGGTCGCCGAAAGTGCGCGTCTCGGACACCCGGATGGATCGCACCCAGGACTACGGCGCGTTTCGGATGGGAACCGGCCAGGCCTACCGTGCGGCCAGCGCGCAGCTGGACTGGTCCGCGTCTCCAACGCTCACCCTCCGCGCCGGTTCGGATTTCGAACGGACCTGGTCCGAGCTCGATGGCTCCATCCCGAATGATGGATTCGACAAGGCGCCCGGCGCGCGTGTCACCGTCGTGGGGTCGCGCTTTCAGGGTGACCGCGTGTCTGCCTTTGGCGAATCGGACTTTGTCGCCGGCTCGCGCACTCGCATCGTCGCCGGCATTCGCAGCGACCGCTCGACGCTGACCGGCTCTACGACAGTGGATCCACGGGTGTCGGCTGCCATCACCCTCGCGCGCGATGTTGTCGTTACCGGCGCCTGGGGCATTTACCACCAGGTGCCCGATCCGCTCTTCTTCGACGCCACGCTCGGCGTGCCCGGTCTGCCGTCCATGCGCGCGACCCATGCGATTGCCGGCATTCAGGCTGGGACGGCGGGACGGATGGCGCGGCTCGAGCTGTTCGAAAAGCGATACAACCGGCTGGCTCAGGCGACACGCGACTTCGACATCGCTGCTGACGGCATCGGCTCCAGTCGCGGTGCGGACCTCTTCCTGTCGGGCACCGCGATTCCCGGCATGCGCTGGCGTCTTTCGCTCAGTGCCATTTCGGCGCGTCGAACGGATCCGTCCACCGGTCAGCTCACCAACGCACCGTTCGACGTCACCCGTTCGCTCACGGCGGTGATCACCCACGCCTTCACGCCCGCATGGCATGCGGGCATTACGCAGCGCTATGCCACCGGACGTCCATACACACCGGTGCTGTCGGCGAGGTTCGATGCCGCGCGCAACGTCTACGTCCCGGAGTTCGCCGATCCGATGAGCGACCGCTTGCCATCGTTCCGGCGCACCGATCTTTCGTTTACCCATCTCCGACAAATCGCATCCAGCAACGTCGTGATCTACGCGGCCGTGTCCAATCTCATGGACCGGGAAAACATTCACGCGTACCGCTGGTCCACCGATTACTCGGAGCGCATTCCCATCCGCAGCCTTTTCAAGAGGTCATACTATGTCGGTGCTTCGTTCACGCGTCAGTAGCGCACTCGTGCTCGGCTTCGTGCTCCTCGCTCCAGGCGTGGGGGCGCAAGAGGCGACCCAGGCGGCGTCGGTGCCCGCGCATGCGGTGCGGCTCAGGGATTCTGCGATCACGCTCCTGGAGCGGGTGGTGCCGATTGGGGATATCCCTGGAATCCGGGGCGCACAGGCCTTGCTTGCCCGGGCGCTTTCCGTCGCGCCGCAGGACCCATGGCTGCTGCACTACTACGGCTTCGCCTTGTACCGCGAGGCGACGCTCAGCTTCGGAATGGGGCGAGACGGATACATCCCCATCCTGGAGAAGGCAGATTCGGTGCTGGAGCTCGCGGCAAAGTATGAACGGATTCCCGAGACCAACGCACTGCGCTCGAGCGCCATCGGGATGATGATCGGGTCGAACCCCCTTCGCGGAATGACCATGGGGCCGAAGGCGTCGGCGCAGATGGACGAGGCCGCGGCGCTGGGGCCGCGGAATCCGCGGGTGTGGCTGCTGCGCGGCATCGGTGCACTCAACACCCCGGCAATGTTCGGCGGCGGTGAGGCGCGCGCGGAGAGTTACCTGAAGAAGGCCATCGACCTGTTCGCGTCCGACAACCCGGACGCGCCAGCGCCCCGCTGGGGGGCAAACGAAGCGCACGCGTGGCTTGGACAGCTGTATGTGCGTCAGGATAAGACGGATCTCGCCCGCGCGGAGTACCTCAAGGCGCTGGCGATCCAGCCCAACGACATGTGGGTGAAAATGAGCCTCCTCCCGGTACTGGACGCGAAGAAAAAATGATGGCGCGACTCCGCTTTCTCCTGGTGTACAGCATCGCATGGTTTCCCATCGCGGTGCTCTACAGCGTGATGATCTACCGTCAGGCGGAGCCGCGCTCTGTGAGCGGCGCCATCTTCGGCGGCGTGCAGAGCGTGGTGATTGCGGCGCTCCTCGGGCTCGTCGTCTGGTGGGGCACGCAGTACGTCGCCAACCGGCAGTGGACCGCCGGCCGGCTTGGCGCCACCCATGCCGGGATGGCAGTTGGCTACACGCTCGCATGGAGCCTGCTGATCCTCGCGTCCATCTCGAGCTTCGCCCCGCGAGAGGTGATGGACGACTATCTGCGCACCGCGCTGGGCTGGCAGATCCTCACGGGGATCTTCGTATACGGCATGATTGCCGGCGTCGCGCACGGCGTGGCGGCTGGACGGCGACTGCGCACCGAGCGCGAGAATGCAATGAAGGCAGACGCCTTGCGGACACGCGCAGAGCTGAGTGCACTGCGGTCGCAGATGAATCCGCACTTCCTCTTCAACACGCTGCACTCCATCTCGGCAGTGGTCCGGACCGATCCCGCGGCAGCGGAGGCGGCGCTCGAGCGGCTCGGCGGCGTCCTGCGTCGGCTGCTCGACGTCAACCGTCTCGGTGCCGATCATGTCTCGCTCGGTGACGAGTGGGAAATCGTGCGCGACCAGCTCGCCCTCGAGCAGCTGCGGTTCGGCGATCGCCTCGAGATCGTCGACCAGGTCGAGGTGGACGCGCTCGACTGCGCGATCCCGGTGTTCACGCTCCAGCCACTCGTGGAGAATGCCATCAAGCATGGCGTGGCACGGACCAGCGAGAAGTGCACCATCCGGATCGCGGCGCGCGTGACGGGAGACAACCTCGAGCTCGAGGTCGCGGACGACGGCCCAGGGGCAGAGCCGAAGGCCGCCATGAATGCGCAGGGGCTCGGCATCCGCGCAGTGCGGCAGCGCTTGCTCTCACGCTACC
>DASPMP010000038.1:0-12153 GCA_035626995.1 Gemmatimonadaceae bacterium | reverse complement strand
CGGTTTCGACGTGGGGGATCGCGCCCTCGACGCAGCTCACGGATTATTCGCGTCGCGCCACGCTTCCGGCAACGGGGCAGTACCGCGTCCGCGTTCGCAGCGCTACGGATGAGGAATCGGTTCGCGCGCCGTACCTGCTGGAGCTGTACACGGTATCATCGCTGCCCGAGCAGGCGGCTTCCGTGATCCAGTTTGGCGACACCATCACCGAGCGCATCGACCGCCCCGGAGACCTGGATGTGTTCACGTTTGCGGGGGTGGCGGGTCGCGACGCGAACATCTTCCTGGGCTGGCCGATCACGAATGGCGAGCTGGGGGGAATCCTCGTGCTCGACCCGGTGCTTGGGGGGCCGAGGGCGATCCCCTTCAGTTCGTCGCTGGATCAGCGGGATGTCGGGCGCTTCACCATGGAAGACAGGACCTACACCTGGATCGTCGATCCCCTCGGGACACAGACCACCTGGTCCAGCGGGGAATACCGTTTCCGGGCGATCCTCATCGATACCAGTCCCGAGACGCAGCCGAGCGCGTACGTCATCGGTGACACACTTTCAGCCGAAGCACTGAGCCCGGCGGGTGACATCGACGACTTCACGTTCACGGTCGCGACGGAGACATCGATGAAGGCGTTCTTCGAGGGCGAGCCGATGCGAGTCTCTTCCGAGATCATCAATTCGGCCGGGACTTCGGTCTGGCAAAGCCTTTCGATCATCAGCAGCCAGCCATTCACGCTGCCGGCCGGCCAGTATCGCCTCAGAGTACTCGGCCACAACGACGTGATATACAGGGAGCCCTTCTTCGATCATCCGCCGGCGGTCCCGTACCGTTTCGCGCTCACGCCGCAGTAGCTGCGTCCCGTTGCAGGCGGGGGCGCTCAAGTTTCCTCATGGGCTTCCTCGATTGGCGCCGCGAGCGATCGGTAGATTCCATGACAACTAGCCGTCCGAATTAGCCAATGCAGAGCGCGAACGTTTCACGAATACTTGTTGCTTTCATGGGGCTGGTGGCTGCAGCAGCACCCGTGCTCGCTCAGTCGCGCCAAGGCTTTCTGGAAATCTCAGGTGGCGCCCATTCGGTATATCCGAGTGAGAGGACGAGTGAGTTCTGGAAGGACGTCGGCGATTTTTCCGGGGGTCTCGGCTTTGATATCGGCGCCGGATTTCAGGGCGGCGTGTATGCCTTCGGCGCCCACTGGTCCAGTGACTTCCCGTCCATTGGCGGCCGAAGTGCGCGCAGTAGAAGCCTCGGCGTTTTCGTCCAATGGCTCCCTGGTATGTCCATGCGTCGCTGGCAACCAGAGGCGAGCATCGGCTATGACCGGGTGTCCTTCGGAAACGTGGAGGCGCGGGAATCTGAATTGCAGGCGGCCATGCTTGATCCGGCCGGCCTCGGAGGAAATCCCGGTCAAGCGTACGAAACGACAATGTTTGGACACGCCGTGCGCATTCAGGGCGGCTTCTCGCGCCGGCTGATGCAGCGCGTGAGAATCCATGGAAGCGCTTCCGTTCAGGCTATTCGGTTCGGTTCTGTAACATTCGCCGGCACAGAATTCGATTTCGATAATGCTGCCGTGACGTGGATCCCGAAGTTGCAAGTTGGTCTGCAGCTGGGCACCGGCGGTGACCGGTAGTGGAACCGGGCGAGGGTGTCAGTTTTTCCCAAGGGCAGAGGGCCACAGCGGGTAATGACAACTGGCAGTGGGAGGAAAAACGGGGAGTGATTTTGGCTCCCTGCCTGCTATTCCAACACGCTGAATCTGTTTAACTTACCTGTCTCTCTTGGATGGGTGGCCGAGTGGCTTAAGGCGCACGCCTGGAAAGCGTGTGCACCTCACAAGGGTGTCGCGAGTTCGAATCTCGCCCCATCCGCTCTAGTACGAAGAACTTGGCCCGCCTCAACGAGGTGGGCTTTTTCGTTAGTAGGGGCGGCTTCCCATACCGAATTCCCCTACTCGTGTGAAAACATGCGGGAGCAGGTGATCCCGAGCTGGAACGAGCTTTAAGGAGGGCCCATCACACTATCCCGGCGAAGGACTTCAACCGGAGGGTGTGTGAGTCCAGACAACAAGGTCCCGCGACTGCTTACGTCGAGACAGCTCACTGAGGTGACCGGACTCCCGCTGTGGACAGTGTGGGAGCTGGTAAAGAAGGGCGAGGGTCCGCCGCACGTCAAACTCGGGCGTGGCTTCCGCTTTCCAGAGAACGGCGTGGGGCAGTGGCTCGACAAGCGGTTGAAGGAACAGGCCAAGCTCTCCAGCTCGAAGGAGGGCTGAGCGATGACGACGTTCAGCACACAACGTGAGCACGTGACCCGTTCCGCGCTCACTAGGTCGCCGCGACGGGCGAAGCGCGAGCGTCCGCTAGAACATCGTGTTGCTGTTGGGGCTCTCCGCGGGCACTGGCTGCAGCACGTCCCAGTGCTCGACCACGCGACCGCCCTCGACTCGGAAGATGTCGACGATGGCCGTTCCGCGATCGTTCCGGCTGGTCTTCATGAGGTAGTGCAGGACCACGAGGTCGCCCTCGGTGATGACGCGCTTGATGTCGAACGTCAGCTCCGGCACCGAGGACAGCCACTGCGGGATAATCTGCTTGAAGACCTCCGGCCCGTCGGGAATCCCCGGGTTGTGCTGGGTGTAGCTGCTGCCGAGGTAGCGGTCGGCCGCGGTCACCGGGTCGCGCTTGATGAACGCGGTCTCGAAGAAGGCGAGCACGACGCTCTTCGGGTCCGACGATTGGCGGGCATGGTCATGCCATCGTGTGTCATCGAGTTATGTCACAGCGTGTTGAGATCCGGGCGTGCGCGCGTCAGCGCGCACGAGGTCAGGACGCGGCCGGCGCTTTCTGCTCGTTCAGTCCGTATATACGACCATCGGGCCCACGGAAATGCCGAAAGGCGTAGCCCATCTCGGGGTACCGGTTGATCGTGCCCAGCATCTCGCACCCTGCCTCAGCGAGTTCGCGCGATGCAACCTCGATGTCGTCCACACGGAAGCCGAAGGCGATTCCTCCCTCGTTGTATCCGAAGGGCGGCAGCGCTTCCTTGGTATACAGCTCGAGGATCGACCCGTTGGGCATCGAGAATACCGAGACGCCCTTCAACTCCATCATGGTGCTGAGACCCATGGTCTCAGTCACCAGCTTCTTCGTGGCCGCGAATTGTTTGTCATCAAGCGTTATCGCATGCCAGGTGATGCCTTCGACTTTCATCCTCCTCGACTCCTGCTTGATTGCGCGGTGCGACCCTACTGAGTGAAAACCATCTGCTCGGCGGCGGTCCCGCCGGATTTGCTCAGCGTAACGACGTTCTTTCCGTCGGCTGTCCGCTCCATTCGGCAGCTCCACCCCAGCTCCGCTCCGATGAGCGCCTTCAATTCCGGTCTTTGATTCGCAATGCTGACTGTCGGCTCGCCAGTGGTCGCGGGTTTGGCGGTTCCGGGCCTAAGGAGGTTGCCGAAGAGATACTCTTCAGAGATTGCACCATCCCGCCACTTGGCGACCGTGACCGTCTTCATGGCGTTCGGCGGAGCCGTCACACCAACCATGCATGTCCACTCGCCTTCGGCGACAACCGGCACATGGTGGGTGATCAGCAGGTTGGGTTTCCACATCGGCTCGAGCGCCTGTACGTGCGCGTCGATGCCGTTCGTGGTCACACCGCCGAACTCCACCTTTACATCCGCCGTATGAAGGCGGCGGAACATGTCGACGTCGTGATTGTTCCATGCAACGAAGTCCAGCATGTGAAAGTTCGTCGCATTCGTCACCGTTACATCCACCGCGGGCGCAGCAGCGACGTTAGGCGATCCTGAGGTATCTGCCGTCGGGCTTCCGCCTGTGGACGAACAGGCAACGGTGGCCAGCAGTAGGACCAGTCGCGCCCGAACGGCCATCGGCTTCATTCTTTGTGTCATCGGTGCGAACTCCGGGTTGATTAGTGAACGAGGCGGAAGCCGATGTCTGTTCCCATCCCCAGGACGAAACCGAGCATGATGTTCTGGAGCGCGAGAGGCTCGAGGAGCCGCGCGCTTTTCAGGGGACCCGCATCCACAGCATCGAAGCCGATGCCCTTGGCAAGCTCGATGACCGTCTTCTTCGCGCCGGCGTCATCGCCCGCAGCCAGAACCGTCAGCTGCTGGCCCTTCACCTTACCGCTGTCCATATGCTGCGCGAACACGGTGTTGAAAGCCTTCACTACGCGCGCGCCCGGCAGCTTCTTCTGCAGTTCTTCGGCGCCGCTGGTCGTGTGCCCGACTGCCATCGTCATGTCGGGATTCAAGGCGTTCGTGACATCGACCACCGTCTTGCCATTCAGCGCAGCACCTGCCGTGCGGACGACTTCATCGATGGCCCCGAAGGGCACCGCAATGATGACCAGCTCGGACTCCTGTGCCGTTTTCCTCACGAGAACGGCGTCGTTGCCTACTGCGCGAGCTTCGTGTCCCGCCTTCGTCAGTCCCCGCTGCAGTGCGCTTCCAACGTTGCCGTCACCAATGATGCCGATTTTCATGTTCCCCTCAAGCGAATGTGATCGGAGAGCGGCGAATCTGCCGGGCCCCGGAAAGCAGGGGTAGTACTTACCACTGGGTGACTGCCCCTTCGTTATAGCCTCGTTCGCTACGCTACTGGCGCGCCCGGGCCAGGCTTTCGCGATTTCTGAACTGTGCGCGAGCCGTCGAGATCGGCTCCGTGATTACGCACCCATTCGTGCAATGCCGCGAGCGCCGGTTGCAAGTCAGTGCTTCTCTGCGTGAGAGAGTACGAACCCTTGCTGCCGGGGTGATCGGGCGGCGTGCGCACAACCAACCCATCGCGCGCCATCGCCCGTAACGCAGAGGTCAGTACCTTGCTCGAAACGGCGAGATCGCGCTGCAGTTGGTTGAACTGCGTCGGCTCGACGCACAGCCGCGTAAGGATCGGAAGCACCCACCGCCCGCCTATTGCGCTAATGGCCAGCGCAATCAGCCGAGTGTCCTCCGCGCTTAAGTGACTTAGCTGGCTAGTGCTCAACGCGCGCCCAGGGGCGTCTGTTACTGTTTTCGGGAGTGCCTTGTCGCGAGCGGCTTCATCGCTGGTCATGATTCTCTCCCATCCTTGCCAACGTGGAGCGGAATGCCCCAGGGGTCGGAGACGGTGAAGGCGTCGGCTCCTACCGGTGTCACGACGACACCACCGGCGATCATACGGGCGCGCGCCGCTTCGACGTCCGCAATGGTCGGGAGATACACCCTCCATTCGCGCAGCCCGACGCTGTCGGCAGGCATGGGCGGAGCGTCCTGACCTTTCCATACGTTTACGCCCAGATGGTGGTGGTATCCCCCGGCGGACATGAATGCGCCGCTCCCAAGGTCCGCCTGAAGCTCAAAACCCAGCAGATCGGAGTAGAATGCAATCGCGCGTTTCACGTCCCCAACGTGTAGGTGAACGTGCCCGATGCGCAGCCCCGGCTCGGCCAGCGGCGTCGGTGGTTCTTTCTCAGTGAGCGCGAGAAGGCCGTTGAGGTCGAGAGGCTGCGGGCGAAGGTTCGCCAGATCGATGGTCTGCGGCCAACGTTCCCGAGGCCAGTCCCAAGCGAGCTCCAGGCCGTTGCCATCGGCGTCGGGCAAGTAGATCGCATCATGCGTCTGGTGATCAGATGCCCCGTCGATGGGAATATTTGCTTCTGCAATACGCCGAAGTGCTCGGGCGAGTTCGACTCGGCTGCGAAAATTGTACGCGACGTGATAGAGACCCGCATGGCGTCCCGCGCGCCGCGCGTTGCGATCCTCCTGCAGGACGACCAGATCCTCGCCGTTCACGCTGAGGTGGACCACTTCGCGCGTCTGCTCGCGGCCGCGCTTGCCCACTTCGAGTCCGAGGACCGTCGTATAGAACGTCGTCGCTTCGTCCAGGTCCGTAACCGACAAACGTACAGGGCCTAGCCGCGTGGCATCGGCGAGTAGTGCGTGTGCGCCGTCAGCATAGGGGAAGCGGATAATCGTAGTCATGGGCGAGGCCTCAGTGCGGTTTCTTTGGATGGCGCGTTAGGAAATGGCGCGTTAGGCGCGCGGGGCGATGGGTGCCGCCTTGTTGCGTCCCCAGGCGACGAATGCGGCCAGTGCGGCGAGAACGAGGTTCATCGGTACGACCGAGCCTTCGCCGCGCGACAGGTGGAACGCGCTTGCGAGGATCATCACCGTGATCAGACCGATCGCTGCGAGTACCGTGAGCCGTGGGCGAATGCGCGTGAGTGATGGAAGAATGAGACCCAGTGCGCCGGCCAACTCGGCCGCGCCAATGAAGCGAACCAGCGCCTCGGGAACGCTCATCACCCAGGGCATCTGACCGGAGAGTGCGGCGATGGGCTGCGAGAGCTTCATGAAACCGCTCATGAGAAACATGGCGGCGAGCAGCACCTGCACGACCCAGAGCGTGATCGACAGCGCGCGGCGCGGCTTGGCGAGGGAAACGGACGAAGACATGGTCAGACTCCTATTCAAATGTTTGGACTTGCAATGTTATAACAGTCGTTGCTGCCGTTTTGCTACGGGGTGCTGCTTGCCTGATCGAGCAGGCGAACCAGCTCGTCGAGCTGTTTCGGGGAGAAGTTCTTCCATTGCCTTCGATGCATTGCGGCAACGGCAGGGGCTGACTTCACGAGGAGGTCCACTCCGGCGGGTGCGATCCGAGCCACGACGAAGCGCCGGTTTTCGGGATCGCGTTTACGTGTGATGAGGCCCGCTTCCTCGAGGCGGTCAAGAAGCCTCGGGACGTCCGGTACGGCCGTCAGAAGCCGGTCGCGCAGGTCGGTACCACACAGCCCCTCGTGTCCCGCCCCATTGAGGATTCGTAGCGCATTGTACTGGACACCGGTCAGCCCGAAGGGCTTGAGGACCTGCTCCATGTCGTGCATGAGCCGGAACGTCAGGCGAGCAAGCCGAACCGCGACTTGCTCCTCGCGAGTGGGCTTTGGCTGAAAGAGTTGTGTACGAGGCATGTTCTAACATACGTGTTGTAACATACGTCGTCAAGTCGGTATCTATGATCGATGGATGCCGGACGCCGCCGGCAACGCCCAGTCGGGCAATCCGGTGTCCATTGCGGTGTAGTTAGTGCCGATTTAGTCCGACATTCAAGGCTGGAAGTCCGGCAGATCGCGCGAGCCGCCAGAGTGAAACCGACAGCGCGTCGGACTTCCATATACCTTGCGGGGCGCCTGGAAAGCGTGTGGTGGGGTTAAACCCACTCGCGAGTTCGAACCGAAGGTGAGCGAGCGCGCCAACAGCACTTTCGTGCGCAGCTCAATCTCGCCCCATCCGCTCCAACGTCCTGCCCCGCTTGCGATTGCACTCGTGAGCGGGGTTTGTCGTTTTAGCGTCTCGACAGTTGGTGACTGGACATTGTAGCTACATGTAGCCACAATTTTCCTCATGGCATCTGCTGGTGTTCGAGAACTCAAGAACAACCTGAGCCGCTACCTGCGACGTGTCGCCGCTGGTGAGCGAATTCTCGTGACGGATCACGGCCGGGTGATCGCCGAGCTGACGCCACCGACGCTCGAACGCCGGGGTGCGCTTCCTCCCAGCGCCATTCGGTTGCCGGTGGAGTCTGCTCACCCGTTCCTTGGCTGGCCCATCGGTGAAAAAATAGAGCTTCCCCCGGGCAGCGCTGCGCGACTGATTGACGAGGATCGTGGCGAGTCGTAAAGGACGGTCACGGAAAGTGTCCCGCGTGCGCGAGACGCCGCCGGCACGCTCGCCTTCAACAACGCGTTATGTCGAATCGAGTGCCGTCGTGGCCGCGCTGATGGAGGGGGACGTCGCTGCGCTCGAGGCGCTTCGTGTCCCTGGCGAGTATGTCACGTCGGCGCTCACGATCGTCGAATGCCGACGTGCGGTCGTTCGGGCACGGAGCGCGGGTCGCATTTCGCTATCGCAGGAACGCGATGCACTCCTGAGCATCGATGTGTTCGCACGGCGCTGCGCAATCGTCGCGATTGCGGACACGATCGTGGAACGCGCGGGCCGACCCTTTCCGCTGGAGCCAATCCGCACGCTCGACTCCATCCATCTTGCAACGCTCGACCTGCTCGATTCGCCACGGCCGGATGTGACGATCGTGAGTCGCGATGTACGTGTGCGGGATAACGCGCGGGCACTTGGTTTTATCGTGGAGTGAATCACCCGCGGCCATTAGCCCTGGGCCGAAATTGGACACCTTAGATTTCCAGCTATTCCACTGTGGACGACCTGACGCGCTTCGCTGCCGGTCTCAAGGACGGCCGCCTCGTGTCGCCGCAGAGTTACCGACAGCTCACGACACCAAAGCCGGAGCTGCAGTCACCCAATTACGGCTTTGGGTTCCAGGTCAGCACCAACGGACGCGTCGCGGGTCATAGCGGTGGCTTCCCAGGGATCAATTCGCAGCTCGATATCTACCTCGGCGACGCATACACCGTCGTGGTAATGTCGAACTACAGCGGTGGCGCCCAGCCCGTGATCGACAAGGCGCGCGAGCTGCTGCTCGTGGGTTCCGTGACGACCCCATAGCGGTGCCGGGACTGCCACGGCGAAAACCGCAGGCGCCGCATCCTATGCGAAGAACTGGGCGACCGAACAGCTGAAGTCACGGAAAACCGGGTCGCCATCGAGCACCGCATGTTCAGACACAACGCGCACGCTGGCATCTGTGCGATGGACGCGGACCTCCTTTCGGTCCGGGTCCACCACCCATGCCAGTTCGACGCCGACACTGAGCCATTCTTCCACCTTGCCGCGCACTTCAAGTGGCGAATCACCCGGTGACAACACTTCGACGACGAGATTCGGGACGACCGAAGAGTAGCCGCGGTCCCTGACCAGCCAGGCGCGATCCCGATCGACGAAAGCAACATCGGGTGCACGAACCGTATCCGGGTTGGAGCCGACCTTGAATCCCGTGTCCTGCGAGAACAGCAGCCCCAGGCCGCGCGGCTTCACATACTGCGCCAGCAGGTACAGCGCGTTCGCCGACACGTAGCCGTGCCGCGTCCCAGGTGGCTCGCGAACCACGAGGCGTCCGCGGACCAGCTCTGTCCACTTGCCTGGCAGGTCGAGCGCCGCCAGCTGCTCGGCGGTCATCGTCCTGGAGAGGGCGTCGTTCTGGGGCATGTCGACCATGATGACCTCGAAGTTCTGCCCGGCATCATCATTCCGGCGCTCGCCGGAATGATTCATTGCCTGAGGCCTTGCTAAAAGGTGATAACGACGTTTCCTCTTTTGCGCCCCGTATCCACGTATCGGTGAGCGTTTACCATCTGCTCGAATGGATAGCGCCGATCGATGACCGGCTTGAATGCTCCAGCGCCCGCCAGTTCTGCCAGACGATGCACGTACTCCGGGCGCTCGGCCGCTGGTCCCGCGATGATCCTCTTGCTGCTCGTCATCGACACCCATGGGGCCATGAGCAAGTCCGGCAGGCCGCCCAGGACTACCAGCAGACGTCCCCGCGCTCTCAGTGAATTCTTGCTGCGGAAGTACCGGGCGGTTCCGGCAGTATCGACAATGATGTCATAGGTCTCGCCACTGTCCGAAAAATCTTCGCGTGTATAATCGATCACCCGGTTCGCGCCCAGGGATCGTACCAGCTCGACATTCGCCGGACCGCACACCGCGGTGACGTCCGCGCCGAGGTGCGTGGCCAGTTGCACCGCGGCCGTGCCTACCGCTCCGGAGGCGCCATTGACGAGCACCTTGTCTCCGGGCTGCAGCCCTCCTCGTCTGAAGAAGTCCAGGGCCGTCGATCCACCAAAGCAGAGCCCAGCGGCCTCTTCGAATGTGAGATTCGTCGGCTTCAATGCCACACGCCCGTTCTCCGGCATGCATTTGTACTCCGCATGGCAACCCATGGCGGTACCGGCGAATGCAAACACCTCGTCACCGGCTTTGAACTTTGTCACGTCCTTGCCGATCGACTCGACCACGCCTGCGAGCTCGGTGCCAAGGATTTGCTGTTTCGGTCCTGAGACGCCGAGAGCCAGACGCGCCATGAGACCGAAGCCGGCGGGCACCTTGAGACTGCGCACTCTCCAGTCGCCTGACGTCACCGTGGTCGCACGCGTTCTTATCAGAACTTCATTGTCCCTGGGGGTGGGCTTGGGCACATCCTTTAATTGAAGGACGTCAGGGGGCCCGTAACGCTCATATACCCATGCCTTCATTGTTCTCGTCGAGGAGGGGCTGATACCATACTCCAACAAAGCGTCCAGGCGCAAACGAGGAGTAGCGAATATGCTTCCCGACATGGGCACCTTCCGCGTGACGATCCAGATCGAGAACCCATTGCGCCGGGGCGTGGTGCAGAGCATCGAAGACGCGCTGGTTGACACCGGCGCAGAGCTCACGATGGTGCCGCGCTCCATGCTGGAGTCGCTGGGCATCCGACCGGAGAAGACGCTGCGCCTGCGCACTGCGGACGGCCGGGTCGCGACGCGCGAGATCGGCTACGCGATCGTGCACACTGCGGGCGTCGCCACCATCGACGAAGTGGTTTTCGGGGAAACCGGAGACATGGTGCTCCTCGGCGCCCGCTCACTCGAGGGAATGAACCTGCGCGTCGACGCCCGTGAGAAGCGGCTGGTGGACGCCGGCCCGATCGCCGCGGCGCCTGCAGCGTGAGGAGCGTGCCGGCCGCAAGCCGTTGGCAGTAAGCAGTTGACAGGAAGCTCCCCAGGCGGAACTTCCCTCGCTCGCCTTCTCACGATCCGAGGATACCGATGAGCTGCCGGCTGCCTACGTCTTTCGCGTTCCTGTCCCTCTCATTCCTCGCCGTCGCTTGCGGCGACCTCGATCCAGTGAGCCCGGCCGCCCGCAGCGGCCTGTCCCGGACGGGCATCCAGGCATCAAGCGTGGCCGACGGACAGATTCGCATCGGCGTTGTGCAATCGGCGACATCCATCACCCTCGGAAGCGCCTCGGACTGGACAATTACCGACAAGGCGTCGGGCGTGGTGCTGTTCACAGGAAATGGTGGCGGCGCCACGGTGTCGTTCGCGGCTGCACCGCCTGCGTTCTATCGACTTCAGGTCGTCTGCGGGAATGCGGCCACGATTGCCACGCGGCGCGCGGCCGCGGATGCGGCAGGGTACATCACCCTCACCGAGTTCGTTCCGGCTGCCAATTGCACCCGACTGTTCCTCGGCGAGTTCGCGCCGCCGCCGGCGTCGAATTTCACGCCACGAAACAACTTCCGAAACGCCGCGATCGCCGCGGGCCACGCGGCGAACGATTCCTTCTGGAAGGTCGTCGCGCTCGGCGCCGCCTCGTACCGCGTGACGCTTGGGTCGAACATGGCGGAAACCACAAACCCGGTGGTTGTCACCTCATCCAGCGGACTCATAACGATCAACGGCGCGACGTATCGCGGCCGCGGCGAGGCCGGGGCGAACGGCTCAGGGACGATGGCCGGCGTGAACCAGCTTCCGATCGAGCAGTATCTCTACGGCGTCGTGCCGCGTGAGCTGGGGCCAATCGCGTACCCGGAGGTGGAAGCACAGAAGGCGCAGGCAGTCGCGGCTCGCACATACGCCGTTGCGGGTTTCGGCCGCCGCGGATCTGATGGTTACGATCTTCGCGCGACGACTGACGACCAGGTGTACGGCGGCTATGCAGTCGAGCATCCGGTGTCGTCGGCCGCGGTCGACGCGACCGCGGGAATGGTTGCGACGTACAGGGGCGCGCTCATCAGCGCACTGTATTCGTCGACGTCCGGGGGCCACACCGCGGACAACGAAGAGTCATTCGCGTCCGCCCCGGTTGATTACCTGCGTGGCATTCCGGATGCGCAGCGTGGCCGCGCACTGGAGCATGTTCCATCGCTGAGCGTCTTCAAGGCGCATGCGAATCCCACCTCGTTGCGGGCCGCGAGGGAAGGGGACTTCGATTCCAACTGGTCCAGCCTGCACCGCTGGACCTTCGAGTGGACCAATGAGGAGATCACCGCGATCGTCAGCACCTTCGCGCAAACCGATGTGGGCCGCGTGCACGCCATCGAAGCCGTCGAGCGCGGTCCGTCCGGACGCATCCTCAAGCTCGCCTATGTGACGGATGCCGGCACATTCATCGCGGAAAAGTTCGCCATCCGGTCTTCACTGACATTCATCGCCGCGAACGGCACGCGGAGCGCGCTCCCCAGCACG
>DASPMP010000037.1:0-18187 GCA_035626995.1 Gemmatimonadaceae bacterium | reverse complement strand
ATGCCCCCCTCGGCGCCGCGTTCGAGCCACTCGCGGCTCGAGTACAAGTCAATCTTCCAGGCCGTCAGCTCCGACGCGAGTCGGACATTCTGCCCGTTGCGACCGATGGCGAGGGACAGCTGGTCCTCGTCGACGACCGCCTGAATGGTCTTCGTCGCGGGGTCGCTGAACACACGCGCGACCCGTGCGGGCGCAAGCGCGAGCTTGGCGAAACGCTCGGGGTCAGGCGACCAGGGCACGATGTCGATGCGCTCGCCGCCAAGCTCATTGACGACCGCCTGGACACGGGAACCCTTCAGCCCAACGCACGCACCCACGGGATCGATGGAGTCGTCGCGCGAGAAGACGGCGATCTTGGTCCGGCTCCCCACTTCCCGCGCGGATGCCCGAATCTCGACGATGTTCTGCTGGATCTCCGGAACTTCGAGCTTGAAGAGTGCCTTCACGAACAGCGGATCGGCGCGTGACAGGATCAGGCGCGGTCCCTTGGGCGTCTCCTCGACGCGCTTCAGTACCGCGCGAATGGGTTCGCCCTGGTGAAAGTGCTCGCGATGATTCTGTTCGCGGTACGGAATGATGGCCTCCGCCTCGCGGAACTTGTTGAGCATCACCACCAGCTTGCCGCGCTCGATCTGCTGAACTTCGCCGCTCAGCAGCTCGCCGAGCTTCGTGGAGAACTCGTCGCGGATCTTGGACCGTTCGCCTTCGCGGACGCGCTGGATGATGCGCTGCTTCGCGGCCTGGACGGCGGCGCGACCAAACACGGCGAAGTCGACGGGCTCTTCGAGCACGTCGCCGACTTCGAAGCCGTCATCGAACGAACGCGCGTCGTCGAGGGAGATCTCCTTGCTGGGATCTTCCACGCTATCAACGACGGTTTTGAGCAGCACGATCTTGATGCCGCCGCGGTCGTCGTCGATCTCGACCTCGGCCTGCACGTTGGGCCCGTACTTCTTGGCCAGGGCTGCCATGATTCCGTCCTGCAGCAGCCCGTACAGCTCCGAACGCTCGATCTGCTTGACGTTCGTCACTTCGCGGAAGGCCGCCAGTATGTCTGCAGAACTCACCATCGCCGATGCCTCTCTGTATCAGATTCGAAACGCCAGCCGCGCTTCCTTCACCGCGGCGAGCGGTAGCTGTCTCTTCTTGCCATCCACTTCGAGCGTCGCGACTTCAGCGCCGCCCTCACCTTCCAGCGCGAGCATCTTTCCCTCGAACCGTCCGCCGTGTTCCGGCGCGAGCACCGAGACCCAGCGTCCAACAAACCGGTTCCAATCCGCCGCCGACCGCAGTGGCCGGTCACCGGGCGACGACACCTGCAACTCGTACCGCTCCCCCGCGAAACCGCCTTCGTCCAGCCGGGCTTCGATCGCGCGGGATACCCTGGCACAGTCGTCAACGGTCACGTTGGTGCCGTCGCGCCGATCGATGCGAATCTCGAACAGCGGCCGAGACTTGCTGCCGCCCTTACGGAGCTCGACAAGGTCGAATCCCGCGGCATCAAGTTCTGCGTTGACAACGTCTTCCAGCGATACGCTCACAATCTGTCGAGGTAGTCCCCAAGAACAAAAAAATGTGGGGAGCATCCCCCACATTCCGCTCGCGGGATGAGCCCCGCGCAGCATTAACAAGGTATCGGACCGTATCGGGAGCGTCAACTAGCCATGATCACGGCGACCTGTCGCCCGGCATCGCCAGCGCGATGTGAAAAGAATCTATTGTTGTCGCACTTCGTGCAGCTTGGTGAGACGCTGATGTGATGAACGCCGAGCGCGCGCGCATGCTCGGCAATGATGCCACGCAAATCCACCGTTCGCGCAGCTGAAGCAGCCTCGCCCGTGAGCTGCGCCGCGACATCAGCGCTGACTTCGTAGCAGCGTGCGCAGATCGCCGGCCCGAGATGCATGTACAGCTCATTCGCCGGGAAGCCACGCTGTTCCATGGCGCGGATGCCGTGCTCGGCAATGCGAGCCACGGTGCCCCGCCATCCGGAATGCAGGGCGGCCACCGATCCGGACGGGTGCGCGAGAAACACCGGCACGCAGTCCGCGATCGTCACACCGAGGGCGGTACCCCGTGCGACTGCCAGATGGCCGTCCGCGCCGACGCTACGCAACCATCCTTCCCACCCCGGCTCGTGAATGAGCACATGCGCGCCGTGCACCTGCGACGCCGTCGCCAACCGCTTGACTCCGCGCTGGTCGAGGGTGGCGCGAATGGCATCCCACCGTCCCAGGACGTCGCGCACCGGTTCATCGGAGCCCGTCCCAACGCTGCCGAACTGCCGGGTGGTTGTGAACGCGAAAATGCCGAACCGCGCAAAGTCGTCGACGACCTCCGCCTGCTCGGGGAACATCATTTCCCGCGACGGTCCTCCACGCGTTCGATCTTCGCGCCAAGCGCATTGAGCCGCTCATCGATGCGTTCGTACCCACGCTCGATCTGCGCAACGTTGTTGATCGTGCTCTCCCCTTCCGCGCACAGCGCGGCGATGAGCATCGCCATGCCCGCACGAATGTCGGGGGACTCCAGCACGCTGCCGCGCAGCCGTGATGGGCCGGACACGATGGCGCGGTGCGGATCGCATAGGACGATGCGCGCGCCCATCCCGACGAGCTTGTCCACGAAGAAGAGCCGGGACTCGAACATCTTCTCGTGGATGAGGATCATGCCGGTGCACTGCGTCGCCGTGACCAGCGCGGCGGACATCGAATCCGCCGGAAATGCCGGCCAGGGCTGATCTTCAAGTTTCGGAACATGACCCCCAAGGTCGCTCTGGACCTCGCGCTTCTGGTCCGCGGGGATCACGAGGTCGGCCCCCTTGATGCTGCACGAGATTCCCAGTCGCGCGAAACCCATGAGGGTGGACCGCAGGTGCTCGTTTCCGGCATCGGCGATGCGCAGCTCCGACTTCGTGCACGCGGCGAGCGCGATGAACGACGCCACTTCGATATGATCCGGGCCGATGCGGTGATTGGCCGGGCCGAGCGTGCGCCCGCCCTCGATGGTGAGCTTGTTCGTGCCGATACCCTCGATGGTCGCGCCCATGGCCACCAGGAAGTGACACAGGTCCTGCACGTGCGGCTCGCAGGCCGCATTGCGCAGGATGGTGGTGCCGCGCGCGGCCGCCGCCGCGGTGATCGCCTGCTCGGTCGCCGTCACGCTCGGTTCATCGAGAAATACGTCGGCGCCGCGCAGCCCAGACGTGCTCAGCTTGAAGCTTTCATCGAGGTCAAACGCGACGCCCATTCGCTCGAGCGCGAGAAAATGCGTGTCCAGTCGGCGGCGGCCAATCACATCGCCACCCGGTGGTGGCAACTCGATGGCTCCACTTCGCGCGAGGAGTGGCGCCGCGAGCAGGATCGATGCGCGAATGCGCCGGCACAGCTCCGGGTCGAGCTCGGCGGCACGAATGTCCTTCGCGTGAATCTTGAGGCAGTTGCGCTCGGCCCATTCCACGCTGACGCCGACCGACTTTACAAGCTCGACCAGCACCTCGACGTCGCGAATGCGCGGCACGTTCTGCAGCGTCACCGGGTGCTCGGTGAGGAGCGCGGCCGCAACGATCGGCAGCGCGGCGTTCTTGTTGCCCGACGGGCGGATGGTGCCCGAGAGTGTGCGTCCGCCTTCGACGGTATACTGCAGTGCGCCCATAGGCGGCGAAGGTTGACGGGCCCGTGTTGTCAGGTCAAGCCGTGCCGCACCAGACTCCGGTATATTCCGAAGAGAAGACAAGGCCGGGGCCGCTGGCCTTTCCCTTGCACACTCGGTGACCAATGACAGAACTCGTCGCGCGCTCCGGCGTGTGGTTGTTGCAGCAGGCAGCCACCATGTCGGACACGGTCGTCATGAAGACGGTGGCCGTGGAGCGCGGGTGGTTCGAGACGGTAACCGGGATCGCGAGTGGCGTGATGACGTTGACGCTGCTCGGGCTCACGATCTTTCTCGCCCCCGCGGCGTGGTCGTTCTGGCGCACGTTCAGGAAGGTGCGCGAGCTGCTCGACCGGGTGTACGCGGATGTGACGCCGCTGACCCGGCACGCGAGCAACATCGCGGACAACCTGGATTACATCACGACGTCCATCCGGACCGACGTGCAGCAGGTCAACGCGACCATCGCGACGGCCAATCGCCGCCTCAACGAGGCGGTCGAGCTCACGGAGACCCGGCTGAACGAATTCAACGCGCTCCTGCAGGTCGTGCAGCAGGAAGCGGAACACGCATTCGTCTCGACCGCCGCCGCCGTGCGGGGGGTGAAGACGGGGGCGGCCACACTCGGCGGTCTGGTTGACGACGTCGAGGATGAGCTCATCGAAGGAGACTTGGACGATGGCGACGACAGCGAATCCTACGAAGACGAGATCGGGACCCAACGGCGCGACGGTGGGAGCGTCGCGCGAGGCGCGCCCGCGCGTCCGCGGCTCCGCTCGCGGCGGCAGCGACGCGAGTGAGCCCCGCGAAGCACAGTACGACTTGCTCACCGCAGCCCTCCTCGGGCTTGCGATTGGCGCCGGGACGACGCTGCTCCTCCGACGCGGACCGTCGGGAGACCGCCCGCTCGCGCCGATGTGGAAAGGTGCAAGAAAGGGTGCGCGCGTTGCGGGACGCATGGCCGGGCGCGGTGCCCGCTACGCGTGGGAAAAAGGGGTGGATGCGTGGGACCATGTCCCCCGCGAAGAAATCGCGGACCGGGTTCGTGATTATTTCGAGTCCGCCCGCGAGCACATCGACGATTACGTCGAGTCCGAGCTCAAGGATCTCCGCAAGGCAATCCGGCGCCGGCGGAAGAAGCTCGGGATCTAGCGTTACCCGTCTCTGGCCCTGGTTCGCGGGGGTCCTCTGCCTCGCGCTGTTCCCCAGCGATGCATGGGCGTGGACCCCTGGCACCCACGTGTTCCTTGGCGATGCGGTGCTCCGCTCGCTCACGCTGCTCCCGGGAGTGGTTGCCGAGCTTCTGCGCGCGTTTCCACAGCAGTTTCTGTACGGGTCGATCGCGGCCGATACGAGTATTGCGAAGAAGTACGCCCCCGCGGGACGGCATTGTCATTCCTGGAACGTCGGCTTCGAGATCCATGATGCCGCCAGGCACGATGAGCCCCTGCGCGCGTTTGCGCTGGGGTACCTCGCGCACCTCGCCGCAGACACGGTCGCGCACAACTACTTCGTGCCAAGGCAGCTGGCGCTCACGTCGTCCACCGCGGCGCTCGGACACAGCTACTGGGAAAGCCGTTTCGAGACGCATCTGGGAGAACGCTCGAGCCGGAAGGCGCGCGACCTGATTCTGCTCGATCATACCGGCGCGGATGCACTGCTCGATCGCATCCTCAGTCCCACGATCTTCAGCACGACCACCAATCGGCGGATTTTCCGTGGGATCGTGCACGCGGCGGATGCGGAGTCCTGGCAGCGCGTCTTCCAGGTGATGGTCGAGAACAGCCGCTGGGATCTCACCGACGAGGAGGTGGCGACCTACCTCGTGCGATCCTTCGATTACATCGTCGACCTGCTCAGCCGATTCGATCGCGCGGAACCGTTCTCACTCGATCCTTCGGGCGAGCATCCCCTGCGACGCGCCAAACAGGTGCGCCGCCTAGCCTTGCGCGCCGGGGGGCACGACGAAGTCCATCAGCGAGCGAACGAGTACTTCGGGATGCCGCGGACACGACTGGCATTCGCCGAATCGCTCAACGAGCCGATCTACATCCCGAACCGCTCCGCCAGCAGCTGAGCCAGCCGCTGGGGATCCGCGCTTCCCTTGGATTTTTTCATCGCAGCTCCGATCAAGACACCTTGCAGCTTCTTCTCCCCGGCCGCGTAGCGTTCGGCTTCGCGTGGGTGGTCACGGAGCGCCGCATCGAGCCAGTCACGCAGCAACGCGTCATCCGTCACCTTGAGCAACCCTTCGCGTCCCGCGATGTCGGTCGGCGTTCCTCCATCGCGCACCATCGTTGCGAAGATCTGCTTTCCCGCCGTATGAGTCACCACGCCGTCCCGGATCATGTCCAGGAGGAGAGCGACATCCGCGGGCCGCACGGCGAAATGCCGGATGTCCCGTGTCCCCGCCTTCAGGGCGGCGAGCACTTCCCCCATGACCCAGTTCGCGGCGGATTTCCCATTCCCATGCTGCCGCGCGACAGCCTCGTAGTAATCCGCGAGTGCCGGAGATGAGGTGAGCACCTCGATGTCCGATGGGTCCAGCGCGTAATCGGCGGACATCCGCGCGCGTCGCGCGGACGGCAGCTCGGGGAGATGTTCGCGGTAACGGTTGATCCGCTTCCTCGGCAGCACCAGCGGGGGCAGATCGGGATCCGGAAAATACCGGTAGTCTTCGCTCCCTTCCTTCGCGCGGGCCGGGCGCACCGTACCCCCGGACGCGTCCCACAACATCGTTTGCGCGGTGACCGAGCCGCCGCTTTCCAGAACTGCGCGCTGCCGGGCGTACTCCGCCTCGATGGCCCGCTCGACGGCGGAAAAGGAATTCATGTTCTTGACCTCCGTCTTCTGGGCCAGCACCGAACTGCCAGCAGGCCGCACGCTGACGTTGGCGTCAACGCGCAAGCTTCCCTCCTCCATGTTGACGTCGCTCACGTCCATGTACTCGAGAATCGACTTCAGGGTACGCAGGTAGGCGGCCGCCTCCGCTGACGATCGCAGGTCAGGCTCACTCACGACCTCGATGAGGGGCACGCCGGCGCGATTCAGGTCGATGGCGGTCTGCCCGGCAAACCTGTCGTGAAGCGATTTGCCCGCGTCTTCCTCTATATGGATGCGATGGATTCGAATCGTCCGGCGCGTCGCAGAGCTGTCGACACTCGCGTCGACCGGGTCGATTTCCACGCTACCACCCGTCGCGAGGGGCTGGTCGAACTGGGTAATCTGGTATCCTTTCGGCAGATCCGGATAGAAGTAGCTCTTGCGCACGAACACGGACGTCCCGTGCACGGTGCACCGAACAGCCAGCGCCGCGCGCATCGCGAGATCGACGGCGTGGTCGTTCAGTACGGGCAGTGCTCCCGGCAGGCCGAGACAGGTGGGGCAGACGTTCGTATTCGGTGGGTCGCCGAAGTCCGTCGAGCAGGCGCAGAACGCTTTGGTGCGCGTCTTCAGCTGGACGTGAACTTCGAGGCCGACGACGAGCTCCAATCGATGGTTGGCCGCCCGTGCCGTGGCTTGTGGCGGGATCACCGGCGCGCGTCCTGACCGAGTGAGTGCTCGAGCGCCGACGCGATCGCGAACATGCGCGCCTCGTCGAAGTGTGCGCACATGAGTTGACCGCCGACCGGGAGCCCGCCGGTGCGACCGATGGGCAGCGACAACGCCGGAACGCCCGCCAGATTGGCCGTGCAGGTGAAGATGTCACTCAGGTACATGTCGTACGGATCGCTTTTCGCTCCGATCGCAAACGCCGGCGTCGGCGTCGTCGGCGTGAACAACGCATGCACGCCGCTTGCAAACACCCGCGAGAAATCGCCGGCGATCAGCGACCGGACGTGCATGGCCTTGCGATAGTACGCATCGTAAAAGCCGGCGGAGAGGACGTACGTGCCGAGCACGATCCGACGTGTGACCTCTGCGCCGAATCCCGACGAGCGCGTCGCGTGATACAGCCCCCGCGTCCCGTCGCCTTCGACGCGCCGTCCGAAGCGAACACCATCAAATCGGGCGAGATTCGACGACGCCTCGGCGGGGGCGATGATGTAATACGCCTGGATGGCGAGCGCCGTATGCGGCATCGAGACGTCGCGCACTTCGGCGCCGAGCGACCGAAGCCGCTCCAATGATGCGGCGCACAGGTCCGCGATACGGATGTCGAGGTCATCCGGAAAATATTCCCGCGGCTTGCCGATCACGACGCCCTTCAACGATGTCGTTGCTGGTGGCACGAAGTCAGGCACAGAAAGGTCCACGCTGGTGGCATCCCGGTCATCGCGGCCGGCGATCACTCCGAGCACGCTCGCGGCGTCGACGATATTCGTCGCGAACACTCCGACCTGGTCCAGCGACGACCCGAACGCCACGAGACCATGGCGGCTCACACGTCCGTACGTCGGTTTTACACCAACCACGCCACAGAATGCTGCCGGCTGCCGAACCGACCCACCTGTTTCGGAGCCAAGCGCAATCGGGACGACGCCGGCCGCAACCGCCGCGGCCGATCCGCCGGACGACCCACCGGGGACCAGGTGAGGCGCAAGAGGATTCCGCGTCGGTCCGAAGGCGCTGTTCTCGGTGGAGGAACCCATCGCAAACTCATCGAGGTTCGTCTTCCCGATGACTATCGCACCGGCGGCATTCATACGCTCCACAACCGTGGCGGTGTACGGACTGATATAGCCATCAAGAATCCGGGATGCACAGCTGAGCTGGACTCCCGAGACGGCAATGTTGTCCTTCACCGCGTATGGGACGCCATACAGCGGAGCGTTCTCCCGCATTTCAGCGTCCGCATCGAGCCGCGCCGCGCGCTCGACGGCGAGGCGATGGGTTCGCGCCAGGAAAATGTTCAGCTGAATGTCGTCATCCGCAGCGGCGGCGCGGTGCAGCGATTCCTTCGCCGCGGCCCGCACCGACAGCTCTCCCGCCTTGATCCGGGCGGAGAGATCCTTCGCGGAGTCGCTCACGCGTCCCGCTCCGTGTCCTCGTGATTTGCGAGACGGGGCACGACGAAGAAGCCCTCGCGAAACTCCGGGGCGAAACCGCTGAGTGGCAGATCGAGGGGCACAGAACCGCCGCGGTCCTCACGCAATCGCTGTCCCTCACCCTCGGCTGACTCATCCGCCGTCGAGGTGTCTACCGCCTCGAGCGCAGCCATGTGCGACAGAATGGCGTTGAGATCGTGCACGAGCGCAGCCGCGCACTCGTCGGTCAGGGCCAGCCGCGCGAGTGCCGCGACGTGCCGGACGTCGTCGATGGAGACGCCGCCAGCCACTTACTCCTCCGCGCGTTCCAGGTTCGCCTGTGCGATGACGAGTGTCTTGCGTCCCACGGCCTCGTCGTCGAAGTCGATCTTCACCTTGGCCTCGCGGCCGACGCCGGTTAGCTCCGCGACGGTGCCGCTGCCGAACTTGCGGTGCTGCACGCGGGAACCAATGGCCATCGTCGCCGTGTCCTGCGACTCGTCCTCGACCGCAACGCGCTGCACGGGCGTGCCCTGCCGGCGTTGTGCCGCGGGCACGAACTCGAAGCTGTCGTCATCGAATCCCGGTGATGACTCACGAACCCCGCGGCGGGATCCTCCGCCGTACCCACCACCGTATGATCCGCCGCTGCCGCCGGAGCCGAACATGGACGACAGCACCGCCCGGCCGGTGCTCCGCACTTTCACCGTCGAGCGTTCGTCGACCATTCCCTTGGGAATGGCGGTGAGAAAACTGGAGGGACGCGAGCGTGTCAGCTCGCCGTTCCGACGCCGTTCCTCCGCGTACGTCAACATCAGCGATTGCTGTGCGCGGGTGATGCCGACGTAGAACAACCGGCGCTCCTCCTCGAGCAGGGGTGGATCGTCGTACGCGCGCGCGAGCGGAAACAGGCCATCCTCCAGGCCGGTGATGTACACGATCGGGAACTCCAGCCCCTTCGCGTTGTGCATCGTCATCAGCGTGATAGCGTCAGTGCCTGCCTTCAACGCGTCGACGTCAGCGATCAGGGCAGCGCGCTGGAGAAATGCATCGAGGGGCGATGTCCCGACTTCGCCCCCCTCATCCGCGACGGTTTCCGCGGCACCGCTGATGAGCTCCCGCACGTTCTCCAGGCGGTCCCGCGCCACTTCCTCGCCCTCGCCGCGGAGATGCTCCGCGTAATTGATCTCGATCACCAGCTCCTTGATCAATTCGTCGACGGCATATTCCTGGACGTCTGTGCGGAACTTCTCGATGAGCCGGACGAATGCCCCCAGCGCCGTGCGCGCTGCCGGCCGCAGGTCGGCAGTGATGTCCGCCCGACCCGACGCCGCGAACAGCGACAGCCCTTCCGTGCGCGCGCGTTCGGCAAGCCATTCGACGGTCGTGTCCCCAATGCCCCGTCGGGGCGCACCTACGGCGCGGCGAAATGCCTCGTCGTCGGCGGGGTTCGCGATGAGGCGGAGGTACGCCATGAGATCCCGGATTTCCCGGCGGTCATAGAACCGGACCGAGCCCACGAGGCGATATGGAATGCTGTGCCGGCGGCAGGCATCCTCCAGGGTCCGGCTCTGGGCATTCGTTCTATATAGTATGGCCACGTCCCGCAGCATGATGCCCTTCTGCGAACGCCTGGACATGATGTCCTGCATGACCCATTCGGCTTCGTCGCGCTCGTCCAGGGAGCGGAGGACAGCCACCTTTTCGCCACCACTGCGAGTCGCCCGCAGGGTCTTCCCCATCCGGGAGGTGTTCTCCTTGATGACGACATTCGCGAGCTCGAGGATGGGCGGCACGGAGCGGTAATTCTCTTCAAGGCGAACGACGCCCGCGCCCGTAAAATCCTTCGTGAAATCGAGGATGTTCCGGATGTCCGCGCCACGCCAGCCGTAAATCGATTGATCGTCGTCGCCGACGACCACGATGTTGCGATGCTCGCGCGCGAGCAGGTTCACGAACCGGTATTGCGCGCGGTTGGTGTCCTGGTACTCGTCGACGAGGATGTGATCAAACCGCTGCTGCCACTTCCTCAGCTCGTGCTCACTGGATTCGAGCAGGCGCACGGGGAGTACGAGCAGGTCGTCGAAGTCGACGGCGTTCGCGGTGCGCAGCGCCAGATCCAGGTCGCCGTACACGAGCGCCACCGCTTGCGAAAACGGATCGCGGGCCAGCCGGGCGTACTCCTCGCTGCTGACCAGGGCGTTCTTGGCGTCGCTGATCGCGCCGCGGATCGCGCGCGGAGCGTACTGTTTCGGTGGAATGCGATGGCGCTCCATCAGCCGCTTGATCACCGACAGCTGCTCGTCCTCGTCGTAGATGGTGAACGACGGCGTGCGATGGAGCTGGTGCGCGGCCCGCCGCACGATGCGCGCGCCAATCGCATGGAAGGTCCCCATCCACATCCCCTTGGGCTCTTCCCCGAGCTGGCGGGCGATGCGCTCGCGCATTTCGCCGGCGGCCTTGTTCGTGAAGGTGACGGCCAGGATGCGCTCCGGCTTCACGCCTTCTTCCGCGATGAGGCGGGTGATGCGCGTCGTGAGCACACGCGTCTTGCCCGAACCCGCGCCAGCGAGAACGAGCAGCGGACCTTCGCCGAAGCCAACCGCCTCGCGCTGTGCCAGATTGAGCTGCGCGTAAAGCGTCTGAAGGTGCTCGCTCACCTTCGGTTCAGCCCGGCGACCAGCGCGTCCATCACGCGATGCGATCCGCGCCGATATACGGACGCAACACATCCGGCACGGTGACCGTGCCGTCAGGCTGCTGGTAGTGCTCGAGCAGGCAAGCGATAGTGCGTGGAAACGCGAGCCCCGATCCGTTGAGGGTGTGCACGAATCTTGGCTTCTCGCCCTTCGCGGGGCGGTACCGAATGTTTGCGCGCCGTGCCTGAAAGTCGGTGAAGTTGCTGCAGGACGAGACTTCCAGCCACGCTCCGACCCCCGCCGCCCAGCACTCGAGGTCGTACGTCATAGCGCTCGAAAATCCCGTATCGCCGGCGGCGAGCAGCTTGCGGCGGTATGGCAGCCCGAGCTTCTCCAGAATCGACTCGGCGTGCGCGGTAAGGCGCTCGAGCTCGTCGGCCGACGTCTCAGGCACGGCGTAACGCACGAGCTCCACCTTGTCGAATTCGTGGGTGCGCAGCACCCCGCGGGTATCCTTGCCGGCGGACCCTGCCTCGCGCCGAAAGCACTTCGAGTACGCGACGAAGGCCATGGGCAGCGCCTCACCATCGAGGATCTCGTCGCGATAGAGGTTCGTGACAGGGACTTCCGCCGTCGGAATGAGAAAGAGGTCGTCGCCGCGCGTCGCGTACGCGTCCTCCTCGAACTTCGGCAGCTGCCCCGTACCGGTCATGGTCGCGCGGTTGACGAGATCCGGCGGCCACACCTCTTCGTATCCATGCTCGTCGGAATGCGTATCCATGAAGAACTGCAGCAGCCCGCGAGCGAGGCGCGCGCCCTTCCCCCGATAGAACACGAATCCCGAACCGCTGACCTTGCCCGCGCGCTCCGTGTCGATGATGCCGAGTTGCGCACCGATCTCCCAGTGCGGTCGGAGGCCCGCGTCACGGCGCGGAGTACCCCACTCCTTCACGATGCGGCTGTGCTCCTCGCCGCCGGTGGGGACGCCGGGCAGGGTCATGTTGGGCAGCTCGAGCAGGATGGTGCGCAGTCCCTCCTCGATGGATCCCAGCTCGCCTTCAAGCTTCGAGATCTCATCGCCGAGGTCGCGCGCGCGCGCAATCAGCTCGTCCGCGTCTTCCTTGTTGCGCTTGCGTTTCGCAACTTCCTGCGAGGCGAGGTTCCGCGCCGCCTTGCGCTCCTCGACCGCCTGGATCATCGCGCGGCGGTCGCGCTCCAGCGTTTCCGCGTGCGTCAGGACGGACGTCAGTCCATCGAGCGCGCCGCGCCGTCCGAGGGCGTCGCGGAGAACATCGATGTGCTCGCGCAGCACCCGGATATCGTGCACGCGTTACTCCTTCGGGAGTTGCCCGCCCGGCACCAGTTGGCTGAACCCGCAGTTCGGGTTGGTCACCATGTGGATATACACCGCGCGATTCGGGATATCGACGCTGTCCACTCGCAACTTCGCGCGAATGTTGAAGCCCAGGAGCGCTTCCTGCTGACAGCTGAGCTCGAACACGTCCACCAGCACCGTGCGTCCGACCGGCACGACGAGGATGGAGTCATACACGAACAGGTCGCGCGGCGGATCGATGATCGACTCGAACGCCAGACCGGGCGAATCGCGCAGCCCCACGCGGTTCAATGAACCCTGGATTTCCGTCGCCAGCGACCGCGCCGTCATCAGCTTGACGGTCCCCGTGTCGGTCAGGTCGACGGCCAGATCAAACGCGAACTCAGGGCCGACGTACACGGGCGCTGCGGTGCGGATGCGAATGCCCGTCGGCAGAATCGGCGACGATCCATTCACCGAATACACCACGTGCTTGGCCTCGAAATTCGTAAGGCGCGCTTTGATCGCCGTGGGGTCACCGCAGCTCGAAAGAGCCGCGACCGCACCAGCGGCGACGAGCAGCGCGGACAGTCTTGCGTGCATGGGCGATCCGGCTCGTTTCAAACGGTTTGTCGGGGACTGATGCGAAGGATACGGGGATGCTCCACCTAGTTCAAGCGATTATCATCGCTTGACTTGGGTGATTGCCAGCCATAGGCTTCCGTCGCACTTCACCGGACGGAGCACGAATGGCGAACATTCGCGATCTGGTAGCGGCTTTGCGCCAGCGCGAGGGGGTAGATGCAGCCATAGTGCTGGGTCGGGATGGCCTCCTCATCGATAGCCAGGCCACGGACGGCCTGGACCCTGAAGACCTGGCTGCTCGCATCCCGCCCATCATCAGCGCGGCGGACGACCTGGGCAACGCCGCCAAGCGCGGCGAAGCCATCACCGTGATCCTCGAGCACGGGCAGAGCATCGCCATCGTATCGGTGCTCAATGCGGAAGCCATCCTCCTGGTGCTCCTGCAGCCAAGCGCCAACATCGGGCAGCTGTTGTACGAGCTGCGCCGCAACCGCGAGCATATCGCCGCGCTGGTATAGTCTCCTGACTACCACGACGTGTCAGGTGCTCGTCGCTGACGACGAGCCACACATCGGCCGGATCATCAAGATGAAGCTGGAACAGGGTCCGTTCGCCGTGACCCTGGCGTACGATGGACGTGAGGCACTCGAAGTGCTGGAACGCGAAGGGAACTTCGGGCTCGTGCTCCTCGACCTCATGATGCCGCATCTGACCGGACTCGACGTGCTCTCCACGATGCGCGCCGACAGTCGCTGGAAGAATCTCCCTTGTATCATCCTGACGGCGGCCGGCCAGGACCAGCAGCATCAGCGCGCCCTCGAGCTCGGCGCGAGCGAGTTCCTGACGAAGCCCTTCAGCCCGAAAAAGCTCTACCAGCGCGCGGTTGAGTTGACCGGCATGGGCAGCCTCGACACAGGGAGTGGCGATACTGGAGAGGCGGAGTTCCGCGCGCCGTGACGCGATGGGCAGTCGTCCTGGCCGGCGGCGTTGGCAGCCGCTTCTGGCCACTCAGTACGCAGGAGCGTCCCAAGCAACTGCTTCCACTTGTCGGGAACGAACCGCTGCTCGTGGAACAGCTCCAGCGGTTGCGTCCCCTCGTCGAGCCGAAACGGACCCTGGTCCTCACCAACGCCGGGCTGGTGGACGCGATCGCCCGCGTCGCCCCGGAGATTCCGCGCGCAAATATCATCGCCGAGCCGCGTCCGGCGGGAACCGCGGCCGCGCTGGCGTGGGCAGCCAACGTCATCGAACAGCGCGACGGGGCCGACGCGACAATGATCTCCGTGCACGCCGACTGGGCCATCGCCGATGCGGACGGGTTTCGCGCTGCGCTTTCACAGGCGGCCGACGCGGCCGAGGAACACCGCTCGCTCGTCACCGTCGGGATCGTTCCTACCCGGCCCGATCCCGGCTTCGGCTACATCGAGCCCGGTGACGTCGTCTCGGCCGCGGGGCGCGGCGTGCGACGGGTCGCGCGGTTCGTGGAAAAGCCGAGTCGCGAGCGCGCCGTGCGTATGAAGGAACAGGGATATCTGTGGAATTCCGGAATTTTCGTCTGGCGGGTGGGCGCCTTTCTCACCGAGGTGCGCACGCATGCGAAAGAAGTTGCCCCAGCGCTCGCACAACATTCCGGCGGTCTTGGAGCATTCTTCGGGGCGATCACGAATCCAATCTCCGTTGATCATGCGGTGCTCGAGCGAAGCCAGCGCGTCCTCGTGCTGGCCGGAGATTTCGGCTGGGACGACGTGGGCACTTGGGGCGCGCTCCAACGAGTGCGGGATCGGGACGCGAGCGGCAATGCAGTGAGTGGCAGCGTGCATGCGCTCGACGCGACGAACAACGTCGTCCACGCTGAAGGGCAGCACGTCGTGCTGTACGGCGTGAAGGACCTGGTGGTCATCGCGCGCGACGGACTCACGGTGGTGACGACCATCGACGCGTCTGCGGACCTGAAGCGTCTCGTCGAGTCCCTGCCCGCGGGCGTACGTGAGGGCGGCGCGACGTCATGAGCGAGCTGTACTTCCACGACGACGCCGTTGCGCGGCAGTTCGAGCCTTTTGTTCTGACCCGACCTGTATGCGAGCTGCGCGCGGGCGCACTGCTCATCCGGGAACGATGGGCAGAGGCAACGGGGTTCGTGCCCCGCGGCTTCATCTCCACCGAACTCGGGAACTTCGACGAACCGTGGGGCATCCCCGCCGCGACCGGTACCTTGCGCAAGGGAAGCATTCTCGCCAACGCGCGATGCGCCGTGTCCCTCGCCCCCGCGCCAGCGGCGGACACGTGGGTTTGCGATGGGCGGGTCGCCGCCGTGACGCTCAGGAGAGACGTCGAAACACGGGAGCTTTCCGACGGTTCCCTCGCGCTGGAGGACCTGGTACGCAAGGGAGGACGGAGGGTCGAGGTCCAGGGGTGGTGGCTCGACCACGTGTGGGATCTCATCGCACATCTCCCGGCGATGCTCGGACCGGACATTGCGTCGCTCGCACGGCCGGCATTCCGGATGAAGCGCGAAGATGTGTTGCGGGCCGGCACGCACGAGGTGTTCATCGAGCCGGGTGGCGCCGTCGAGCCTCAGGTGTTCTTCGACTGTTCGGCGGGACCGGTGCTTGTACGCGAGGGAGCGACCGTCCAGGCGTTCACGCGCATCGTGGGCCCATGCGTCATCGGGAAGCACTCACAGGTCGGCGGGGACAAGATCGCGACCTGTTCCATCGGCGACGTGTGCAAAGTTCATGGCGAGGTGAGTACCTCGATCTTCATCGGGCACTCGAACAAGGGACACGATGGCTTTCTCGGGCACTCGTATCTCGGCCGGTGGGTCAACCTCGGTGCCGGCACCATCACCAGCAACCTGAAGAACACGTACGGCCATGTCGCCTTCTGGACGCCGGAGGGGGAAATGGACTCAGGAATGCAGTTCCTCGGGACGTTCTTCGGCGATCACGCGAAGACCGGCATTGGAACGTCGTTGAATACGGGGACGGTGATCGGCGCTGCGGCCAATGTCTATGGGAGCACCATGCCGCCGAAGATGGTTCCCCCCTTTGCATGGGGTGACCGCACGCCATATTCGACATACCGCATGGACAAGTTTTTGGAAGTCGCGAAGCGCATGATGGAGCGCCGGCACGTCGAGCTGTCATCGAAGATGGAATCGATGCTGACGGCGGCATTCAAGCGCGCGGCGGGCCTGTCGGGACCCCGATGAAGCTCTGGGTGCTGGGGAGCGGCAGTCGCGGCAACGCGGTGGTCGTCGAGAGCGGCGGCTCGCGGCTCATGATCGACGTCGGTTTCGGGCCGCGCATCCTGAAAAAGCGGCTGGCGATTGCGGGAATCGAACCCGAGTCCATCGAGGCATGCATCATCACCCATGAACACTCCGACCACATCCGCGGGGCGGCTCGCGCGGCGCGTCGGTGGCATTGGCCGCTGTTCTGCACCGACGGCACCTACAATGGCTCTCGGCTCTCGGCCCTCGGCACACCGGCGGCGAAGATCGTCTGCGGTGCCACGATCTCCTTCAGCGACATGGACGTGACGACGTTCCGGACACCGCACGACGCGGATGAGTCGATCGGCGTCGTGGTGACGGCGCGCGCTTGCGGGACTCGCGCCGCGGTTGCGACGGACCTGGGCTACGCCAGCGGGACGGTGCGCCAGATGATCCGCGACGTGGACATGCTCGTGGTGGAATCGAATCACGACGACGAGATGCTGGCGAACGGGCCGTACCCCATCTCTGTCCAGCGACGGATTTCAGGGCGCGCCGGTCACCTGTCGAACCACCAGTGCGCAACGCTCGTGCGGGACGCGGTTTCGTCGCGGCTGCGGAAAGTGATCCTCGCGCACCTGTCGGAGGAGAACAACGCGCCGAAGGTCGCGTTCGACACCATGCGCCCGGTGCTGCAGAAGACGAGGTTCAAGGGAACGCTGGCGTGGGCGCCACAGGATCAAGTCGTCGGGCCGTTCACGGTATCGGCGTCAAAGTCAGAGGGCCAGCTAACCTTGGGGCTATAGGGCACTTCGAGTTCTCAGACCTCGGTTCGGAGTCATCAGTTCTGAGGACCTTCAAGTGTTCTGTTCTCAGAGCTCAGAGTTCGAGATAGATGGACAGTTGTAGAGTGCCTCAAGTACTCACGCTCTATCTGACACCTGAGTTCTCACTCCAGAGTACCTGGAGGTCCTCACAATCTCAGCACTGAGAACTCGGTGTGGTCTCGGTCTCAGTGCATTGAGCTGCCGCGGTTAGCAGATCTTGATGCCGCGTGGAACTCGTTGCACCTTGGGTGGGTAGTCCGACGTATTCCCACTATGCATCGTTGCATGATTGCTATGCGAACTGGCACGCGATTTCGATGGCCGGTTTTCGCGATCGCCTGCACCCTATTCGCGGACGGATTGCACGCCCAGGCCTCGACGTCCATTCGAGGGATAGCGTACGATAGCCTGCGAAGTGCTCCGCTCCCTGGTGCCCTCATTGCACTCGCCGGCAGCAGCCGAAGCGTCATCAGCGATAGCCTCGGCCGGTTTCGGTTCGATTCGGTGGCGCCGGGGGCATACAGCGTCGTCATGCACCACGACGTCCTCGACTCGCTGGGTTTTTCAGGACGTACGGCACGGCTGACGGTCGGCGATCGCGCGACAGATATCATCATCGCAGTTCCCTCCTTTGCGACGCTCTGGAAGGCAGCCTGCGGCGGCACTCCACCACCAGCTGACACCGGGTTTGTCTATGGTGCCATACAGTCGGCCGATGGCGCGCTTCCGCCCGGAGTAAAGGTGGCTGTCGCCTGGAACGATCTCTCGTACACCAAGATCACCGGATTGAGCGAGAAGAGCTTTGGCGCGAGCGTGCCCGCCGATTCGGCGGGCAACTATGCCTTGTGTGGCGTGCCGACGAGTATCGTCCTGCACGTGCTGGCCGGGAATGACTCCATGATCAGCGATCGTGTGGACGTCGGCCCCATCGCTGCCCGCGTGGCCGGACCTGCTTGTCGGGCCCCGCTCGCGCACTGATTCCACCGCCC
>DASPMP010000036.1:0-6896 GCA_035626995.1 Gemmatimonadaceae bacterium | reverse complement strand
GGCTGCGCATCATCGCGATGCGGAATCGCGGTGCCGCGATGCGTGGCTCGCTCTCAAGAAGCGATCGTGTCATTAGGCGACGCGCTGCGAACGTCTGCAGCAGCGCCGCAACGAGCTGCACAAGGAAGAACCAGCGAAGCTCCGGCTTCCAGATCACGACCGCCGCACCGCCGCCCAACCGTACGGTGTTGGTCAGCATCTGCAGCAAGTTCATCCTTCCGTGCCGTTGCAGGCCGGCGAGACCGCTCATGTACAGCAAGCTCGGAAACTGAATCGAGAGGGCGAGCGCCATGAAGACGAACGCGTCACCCGAGTCGCCGGGAGCCGGGCTCCGTGTGCCGACCCATCGGCCGACTGCTCGCGAGACGAGGGCGGCGAGGATCACAGCCAGGGCGATCGCGACGATCCAATAGATCACCTCGAGCGTGCGGAGCAGATCCTGTCGAAACTCGGCGCCCGACTCAGTCCCCGAGCGCGCCGCAAACGAGCGCACGACGGTCGCGCCCATTCCCACGTCGAGGAGTTGGAGCATCCCCTGGAGCGCCAGCCACAACCCGACGATCCCGTAGCCATCGAGTCCCAGTCGCGACACGAGGATGGGCGTTGCCGCGACCGTGAGTGCCGCCATCCAGATGCCGCCCATCAAGTTCCAGAAGACGTTCCGTCCCGCTCGGGCTGCTGCCATATCGCGCCAAAGCCTCCACAGCGGGAATGTCATCGGGAACGACAGGGAGTTCGCGAAAGGCGGTGGGATCCTGCGCGCCTCACAGTCGCGTGCCCGACTGCCACTCCTGCTCGGCTCTGTCGGCCGGACGATATCCCGTGACGATCCTCACGACCGTCTCGGCCACGCAGGGCGCGAGATACTCAGCGGGTGGCAACCAGCCTGTCGAACGGCTGGTGACGAAAGCAACGGAGTTTCGGATACGCTCCGGATCCGAGCCTGCCAGGATATTCGATCCACACTCGAGCGTCTCCGGGCGTTCGGTGACTTCCCGTATCGTGACGTTCGGCGTCTGGAACAAACAAGCCTCCTCCTGCACCGTGCCACTGTCCGAGATGACACAGAACGCCTCCTGCTCCAGCTTCACGAAATCGAAGAAGCCGAGGGGGTCCACGAACCGCAGACGCTTTCCCGCGCCACGCAGTCCAAACTTGTCGATCCGGTTCCGGGTACGGGGGTGGAAGGAGCAGATCACCGGCACGTCGAACTGCTCCCCCGTCGTCTCCAACGCTGTCACCAGGTTCGCAAGGACATCCTCGCGATCAACGTTCTCGGCGCGGTGCATCGACGCGAGGATGTACTTCCGGCTCTCGACGCCATGCTGCTGCAGCGCGTCACTGGCGGCAATTCGTCGCGCGTGCTGATCGATGACCTGCTTAATCGGATTGCCGGTCACCAGCACTCGGTGCGAGTCGAAGCCTTCTTTTAGGAGGTTCTCGCGACTGCGCTCGGTATATGGCATGAGCACCGAGCTCGCGTGATCGATGATCCGACGGTTCACCTCCTCCGGCACGCGATCGTCGAAACAGCGGTTGCCCGCCTCCATGTGGTACACGGGGATACCCAACCGTCGAGCCACGATCGCCGATAGCCCGCTGTTGGTGTCGCCGAGGATCAGCAGCCTGTCTGGCCGCCGGCGGCGAAGTTCACGTTCGACACCCGCGAGGATCTGGCCCGCTTGCTCACCGAAGCTGTCACCCCGGGCACCGAGGTGGACATCAGGGGGACGAACGTTCAACTCACGAAAGAACAAGCCGCCGAGCCGGTCGTCGTAGTTCTGGCCCGTGTGGACCAGCGAATGATCGGCGACGCTGTCGAGGAGGGGGATAACGATGCTGAGACGGATGATCTCCGGTCTGGTTCCGACCACCGTCATGACCTTCATCGCAACAGCTCCGCGGCTTCCTGTGGAGCGCGCTCCCCGATCGTCAGGCGGTGCTGCTCCAGCAGCTGCCGCGTCTCGTTCAGCGACATTACATCGTCCGCCGAGCTGTACTCGCGGTTCAGTGCCGGCTGCGCGACCTCCTCCACGGCGACCTCAGGGAGCATCGGGGCGATCGCGTACCAGTCGCCCCGACGAATCGAGCGATGCGCTTCCTCATCGCTGACCATGATCTCGTGAATCTTTTCGCCCGGTCGGATGCCAGTGACGACCTGCTTGATGTCGCGCTCGCCGATCAGGACGCTTGCGATGTCGACCACGCGCGCCGACGCAGCCCGTGGCACGTATGTCTCTCCGGCCCGGGCTTCCTTGAGTGCCGCGAAGACGGTATCGACCGCCGTGTCGAGGCTCAACAAGAACCGCGTCATGTCGGTCGTCGTGATGGTCACCGGACCGCCGCGGCGGATCTGCTCGTGAAACAGCGGAATCACCGACCCGCGTGACGCCAGTACGTTTCCGTAGCGGACGCAGACAAAGCGCGTGTTGGGCGCGCGCATGTTGCCCTGAATGATGACCCGCTCCTGGATCGCCTTCGTCATTCCCATCGTGTTGACGGGCTTGCACGCCTTATCGGTGGAGACGCCCACCACGGTCTCGACCGGCAGCCGGTGCTCCTGGATTGCGCGAACGATGTTCTCCGCGCCGTAGATGTTGGTGAGCACTGCCTCGAACGGAAAATACTCCGCGGTCGGCACCTGCTTCATCGCCGCGGCGTTGACCACGATGTCGCAGTCCCGTACGGCGGACGCAACGCTGTGCTGGTCACGCACGTCTCCGATTCGGAATTCGAGCAGCCGCTGAAAGTTGTGATATATGATCTCGTCCGTCGCCGCCCCGGCATGCTGGTAGTCGAGCCGCATGTAGTGCTGCTTGGCCTCGTCTCGCGAGAAGACGATGATCTTGGCGGGTCTTCCCATCTCGTTCGTCAAGAGGCGACGGACGAGTGTCTTGCCGAGTGATCCGGTGCCGCCGGTGATCAGGATGCGCTTGCCGTCGAGTATTCCAGTCATCGGTGTTGGAACGACTTGGTTGTGCTGCGGGATGCGGCGAGATCGCGGAGCAGTGTGGACCACGGTGGCGCGACATAGCCGGTAGCCGCCGTGAACTTGTCTCCGTGGAGGCTTCGGTCACAGAACGGAACGTCGTCGGGAACGACTTCGACGTTCGCATCGAATGCCACGCGAATCTGCTCGAGAAGTTCGTACTTGCTGGTTCTTCCGCTGGATACCTGGTACAAGCCACTGAGCTCGGGCAGGTCCTGGACAATCCGCGCGGTCACGTCCGCTAGATGGACCGTCGTCACTCCCGACCACCAGTGACGCGTGAAGCCGCGAACGGTGCGCCCCGACTGCGCCAGGAACCAGTCGAGCAAGGAATGGTGATGGCGCAGCTCGGGGCCGATGATTGATGTGCGCAGAGTCAGGCAGCGGTCACTCGCGACCTCGCCCAGAAACTTGGACCGGCCATAAAGGTCTCGAGCGTCGGATTCATCTTCCTCGGTGTAGTTGCCCTTCGCACCGCTGAAGACGCAATCAGTGCTGAAGTGGATCAGCCTTCCATTCCAGGCCTGGACCACCTCAGCCACTTTGTGTGGCAGCAAGCTGTTGATCGTGATCGATGGCACGAACTGCATCGCCTGCGGGCGTTGTTTGATGACGCCGAGGCAGTTGATGACCACATGCGGCCGATGAGAGCGCAGGATCGAGGCGAGGCCGAGCAGATCCTCCGCGTCCACGTTTTCGATCGCCCGGTTATCGCGCAGCCAGGGCGCGGCCCCAAAAGCCGGATCGTGACGCGATCCGCGCAACGTCCAATGGGTCTCAGGGAAATCCACAAGCAGCCGGCGGACGACCTGATGACCGAGCATCCCGGCACCACCGAGCACGATGACCTTCATGCGGTGACTCTAGGCGGCAGCAGGAACAGCGGCCGATGTGGCCTCACGCTCACCCGGCTGCATGTCACCCCGCGTCTCGAGTCGGACCAGTGCCTGGAACGAGGTGATCGCTACACGCAACACCTTCGCAAGGTGCGACCCTTCCTGACCGGTCATGCCGGATATCGAAGCGCGATTCATCAGTCTGGAATGAGGTGGCAGAACGGCGGGGGTTACGGGCGCGACACAGGTGCGACGCACAAGGTTGAGAATTGCCTGAATCAATGTAGCCGGCCCACGGCTGGGCGCCATGCGTTTCTCGGTCGAGCGACGCCTGGAGGCTGGCAACCGCGGAGAGCACGCTCGACGATGCCCACCCATGCGCCGCGTCCGCACGCCGGAGCAACGCCTCCAAGTGGATAATCGCGCCGCTCTTGCCCCTTGCGCCCATACAATTGGGTGCAGCGAAGCGTGTCAAGCCGCATCCGCGGCCATGCCCTCGACGACATCGATCTCGGCTGGGGCGCGGGCCGCTGGCTCGGTCGGGAGGCTCGTGATGCAGAAGCGATTCACGGAGGAGCGGATCGCCGCCGCGCTGCACGATGCCGCGAGTGGAGGACGGTCGCGGAGCTGGTCGGGGTGCATTGTCGCGGAGAGCGCCAATATCGCTGGACGAAGCAGTTCGGGGACTGGACCGGAGCCAGATCCGCGAGATGAAGGAGCCGTGCGATGAGAATCACAAGTGCAAGGAACTCGTCGCGGAACTGGGCCTCGACGCGACCATCCTGCGCGAGGCGCGGGGACGAAGCTGGTGAGCCCAGCGCAGGGCGGAGCGGCTGCCCTGGGCCCAGCGAAGCTACCGCCGAGCCATCGCCGTGGGTGCCGTGCGTTACAGCTCCACGCGGCGCTGGGTAGTTACCAGCCGAAGCGACCTGACGATGCCGCGATCCGGCGCCGGCGGCGAGCAGCGCGTCCTCGGCGCCCTCGACGTCGATCTTCATCCCCGACCGGTCGCGCAGCTCGTCGTCGTCGAGCCGGCATAGGGGTGCGGTGAAGGTCATCGCCCGGTCTCTTGGGGCGGTCATCACTCACCCGCCAGCCCCAGCAGCTCGAGCTCGGGCTGGTGCCGCACCGGGCGATAGCAGCTGCGGACGACCGTCTGCATGCTGTCGGGGATCAGCGAAGCAAGGCTGGAGAGTATGTCGTGCGGAGGAGCGGGCCGGCGATCCTCACGGCTCCTGGGCAGCCGACCACCTACCGCGGCGGACTCCCGGACCCCGGAAATCAATCGGATCCCGGCGATCCATCCGCTGGTGCGGCGGCCGCCCGAACACGTCGCTCGTTCGGTGCCAACCTTTATGCTCCGCCATCGGACACCGGGCGCATGCGTCGCTTCCAGACGACCCGGCCGTGCTGTACATTAGGTGGCTTGTCGCCGGCAGGTGCCGGCGTTGGGTCGCCGGCTCTGGTTTGGACGTTAATGCGTGTCGCGGTCAACCTGCTGTACATGATCCCCGGCGTCGTCGGCGGTACGGAGACGTACGCGCGCGGGCTCGTGGGCGCACTCCCCCTCGTGGACGAGGAGACGGAGTACATCGTCTTCCTCAATCGGGAAGCGGCCGGCGAGCGGCTGAGCGACGCGCCGAACGTCAGTCACGTCGTCTGCCCGGTGACGGCGAGCCGCCGCGCCGCGCGCTACGCGTACGAGCAGACGGTGCTCCCCGCGCAGCTCGCAGCTCACCGCGTGGATCTCCTCCACTCGCTCGGTTACATCGGGCCGCTCGTGAGCCCCTGCCGGCACCTGCTCACCGTCCCCGACCTGAACTTCGTCGGGCACCGGGACACCATGTCGGCGCGTCGCCGCCTCTTCCTGCGAGCGATGGTCGGCGCCGCTGCGCGGCGCGCCGACCACCTCCTCACGATCTCCGAGTTCTCCCGTGACCAGATCGTCGAGCGCTATGGCCTCCTCATGGACGGGGTCACCGTCACGCACCTCGCCAGCCGCCCAGCGTCCCGTCCGCCGGAGGGGGTGATCGCCGCAGCGCGGCAGCGCCACGGACTCCCGACCCCCTACGTCGTCGCCTTCGGGAGCACCTTCCGCCACAAGAACCTGACGCGGCTCGTCGAGGCGTTCGCGGTGCTCGCGCTGGCGCATCCGCACCAGCTGGTGCTGGTGGGACGGCTGGCCGACGATGTGCGCGCACGGATCACGGAGCTCGGGCTCGAACCACGCGTGACCTGCACCGGGTTCGTTCCCGACGGGGACGTCGCACCGATCGTGGCCGGGGCCGAGCTGCTCGTCTTCCCGTCGCTCTACGAGGGGTTCGGCCTTCCCCTCCTCGATGCGCAGGCCCTGGACGTGCCAGTCGCTGCGTCGCGCGCCGGGGCCCTCCCCGAGGTCGGTGGTGACGGGGCCATCTACTTCGACCCCGAGCGCGTGAGCGACATCGCTGCCGTCGTCGGGGGGTTGCTCGGTGACCAGGCGGTGCGCCATGAACTGGCGAGACGCGGCGCTGCCAACGTGCTTCGATTCAGCTGGGAGCGCACTGCGCGCCTGACCTGCGAAACGTACCACCGCTTCGCGCCGCGGGCCTCCCGCCGGACGTCGGCGGGGGTCAGGCACGCCTGACGTCGTCGCGATGGGCCGAACGCTCTGGATCGTCTCCGAGTTGTACTACCCCGAGGAAACGTCTACCGGACGGCTGCTCACGCAGCTGGCGGAAGGGCTCGCCGCCTCACTCGGCCCGGATTGGCGTGTCCGCGCGATCTGCAGCCAGCCGACCTACGAGGCGCGCGGCACCCGGGCCCCGGCGCGCGAGCGGCGCGCCGGGGTCGAGATCTTCCGCTGCCGGGGCACCACCTTCCGCCGGGACCGACTCTGGCGACGGCTCGCGAACGTCCTCACGATCAGCGGGGCGCTCGTGCTCCGGCTGCTGCGCGGCGTCCACCGTGGCGACGTCGTTCTCGTCGTCACAAACCCGCCGCTGCTTCCGTTCGGGGTGACGGCGGTTTGCCGGCTGCGTGGCGCCCGCTGCGCGCTGATCGTGCACGACGTGTATCCGGAGGTCCTCGTC
>DASPMP010000035.1:0-9699 GCA_035626995.1 Gemmatimonadaceae bacterium | reverse complement strand
TCCTCCTCGGCACGGGTATGGCTGGCATCGCCGCGGTCCGTCGCCGTCGCAACAAGAAGAACGCGATCGCCTGATACCGCGACCAACAAAGTCGAAACGCGACCTCAGCTGAGGTCGCGTTTCTTTTTCGGTGACACATGTTGTACACTCCGCGTCCTGATACGTCGCCCCTCAGTCGTCCGGGCGCTCCCGCCGAAGCGATGAACTCCGTTGATGGTACGCCGCGCATCCTGATCTCCACACAGCCGAGCACTCGGCCCGCCTTGAACGAATCGCAGTACGCGTGGCGCTGGCTTGGTTGGCTGTCCCTGACCCTCGCCCTGGCGGGCATCGGCGACTGGATCCTGGCATGGCTACCGATGCACTTTGGATCCGCCGAGTGGGAATTCGGAACCGTGGTATCAACGTTTGCTGGACTCCCGTTGATCACCGTCGGCCTGGCCGGCATGCTCGGTTCTGCAGCTGCACGAGGCGTTCGCTGGCAGGTAATCGCCACGGGCATCGCCTTGCTGTTTTTCGCACTGTGGATCCTTGCGGCGTCAGTGATCTTCTTGCTCGACGTGCCCGTGGCGCTTCGGGCCGTGCAGGGAGCTGCACGTCTGGGAATCATGAAGGCCATTGCGAAGACCGGGATGATGGGCGGGCTGTTTTTCCTCGCCTACACCGTCATCGGCATTGCTGCACTGCGCTTTGCCACGCGCCTGAGGCGCGTCTAGCCAGTCATGACTGGTCTCGCCCTGCCTGCGCTGTCACCGCGGCGTTTGTTAACGGACCTGAAGGGCCTCGAGCGCCAGGTCTGGGTATCGGCGGCACTGACGATCATCGCTTTCATCGTGCTCTTTTTCGAGCCGATGACGACCCTGGCAGGAGACTGGTGGAACGATCCGGATGCCGGCCACGGGCTGTTGCTGGCACCCGTCGCTCTTTGGTTGGCGGCCAAGGCAGGAATCCATCCGCGAGCGCGCCGGCAGGTCTGGCTTGGAGCCGCATTGCTCATTGCGGCTGTTCTGCTGCGATACGCGTCGGGACTTGCCTCAGAGCTGTTCACGATGCGGGCTTCGATGATCGGCGCGCTCGGCGCCCTGACCATCTACTACTGCGGCTTCCGTCAGGTGGTGCACTGGTGGCTGCCTTTCACGCTGTTCGTACTGGCGGTTCCCCTTCCCGAACTGGTCACCCAGGCGCTCGCGCTGCCGCTGCAGTTCAAGGCATCGCAGATGGGCGCCGCCCTGCTCGAGGCGCGGCATGTTCCCGTGCTGCTCAGCGGCAACATTATTCGCATCCCGGGACACGAGCTGTTCGTCACCGAGGCCTGTAGCGGCCTGCGCTCGCTTACGGCGTTGGCAAGCATGGCCATTCTGATTGGGGCGCTCTTCCTGAGAACCATTTCGGGGCGCGTGGCGCTTTTCGCGCTCGCGATTCCGATTGCGATCGTAGTCAACGGACTGCGCGTTTTCCTGACGGGCTTCCTCGTCCATTTCGTAGATCCCAAACTGGGAACCGGGTTTCTTCACGCGACGGAAGGCTGGCTCCTGTTTCTTGTTTCGCTCGCCGGGCTCGCGGGTGCGGCGACAGTCGGAAGGCTCCTCGAAGGCTTTGCACTGCGGAAGGGCGTGGCATGAATTCGCTCATTCGTTTCGCTCCGGTTGTCATTCTGGGGATTGGATGTGCGTTGCACTGGACCGCGCAGAACCAGTCCGCCATTCCCATCAGAGCGCCGCTGCAGTCTGTGCTGAACGACATGCCTGGTCTCGCCAGCGCCAATCAGTCGATTTCGGAGCAGGAACGCCGTGTTGCTGGCATGACGGACTACGTGGCTCGCGTTTATCGGCGCGATGGCGTCGTTGCTTTTACGACGTTTGTCTCCTACTACGACCGTCAGACCCAGGGCAAGAGCATTCACTCACCTCGTAATTGCCTCCCCGGTGCAGGTTGGGAAATCGTGCGGGGCGATCAACAGACGATAACGGTCGACGGCGCGTCCTATACGGTGAATCGCTACATCCTGAAGAATCGGAGCGCGATAGCCCTGGCATACTATTGGTATCAGGGACGAGGGCGTGTGACCGCGAACGAGTACGTCGTGAAGTGGAACCTGCTGCGCGACGCGGCGATTCACGGTCGTTCGGAGGAGGCACTGGTGCGGATCGTCGTTCCGGTGACCGGCCAGGGCGCCGAGCAACTGGCGCGTACGGGACTCCTGCCAGAGGACCTCACGGCACAGTCGGTCGCGGGTCGCCTCGTCCGCGAAGTTGCTGGAGTCCTTCCAGCGCTGTAGCGCCAGGAGTCAGCGCCGCTAGGAGCCGAGCAGTGTCGGTTCCGCTCGCGCGATGTCCTGATAGCTGATGCCGCGCGCGTTCAACCGATTGCGCAGTGCCGCCGAATGCGCGAAGATCGGAGCATCGGGATGCACGGGGAGCTCTTCCGCCTCGCCAGCGTCGACGTAGATGACACCCTGGTATTCTCTGAAACTCCCGGCCACCATCGGATCGAGGATGGCGTCCACTTCAGCGGCGGAAATTGAATCGAGGACGAGAATCACTGGCGCAGACTTGCTGGCGTTATACGCCGCGGCGATCAGGGAGACCGGGATCCTGCCATGGGCGTCGCGTGCGATTTCGACGAGTGCACAAGCGCGCTGAGCGAGTTGATACATGTCCGGGAGGTGGGAAAAACGAGGAGTGTTCGGGCAATCGACATGCCGCGGGTCCGACCTCGCTGGGCGGGCGCAACGCTCCTGGCGCCGTACCAACCAGTCCTCGGCGTGTTGCAAATCGTCCCCGATTGTTGCACGGACTCCTCAACGTCGTCGAGGGTGATACGGACAGGGTGGAGTTTCGTCTGCCTAATCTCATGTAGTTGTGAGACTTGCACCCTGCTCGGGTGACGCTGCATCGAATGCCCGTCTCTTGCGAAAGCGGCGCAACGCAGGGGCGAATGCCAGCGTCCCCTCCCAGATTTCGCTTTTCCCGCCACGCCGTTCCATAGATCCAATGTCTGATGCAGCCCTGCTTGCCCCCCGGCGAGCCCCGTCATCCCCTGTCGCGTACGCGGTGGAACCTGCCGTGAGCCAGCCAGCGCTTACCGCCGTGGGGGCCCCGGCGCAGATATCGGTAGTCGTGCCGACTTATAACGAGCGCGGCAACCTGCTGGAGCTCACGCGTCGGTTGGATGCGGCGCTCGAAGGCTTCGCGTGGGAACTCATCGTCGTGGACGATGATTCGCCAGATGGCACGGCGGCGCACGCCCGCGACATTTACACGCAGGATACGCGCGTCCGCTGCCTGCGGCGCATCGGCCGCCGCGGCCTTTCTTCCGCGTGTATCGAAGGAATGTTGGCGAGCAGCGCACCCTTGCTCGCCGTAATGGACGGAGACCTTCAGCACGATCCGGCGGTTCTCCGAACGATGCTGCTGACACTACTTCGGGAGGAAGCTGATCTCGTGATTGGCAGCCGCTATGTGGCGGGCGGGAGCGTTGGGGACTGGAACAGCCAGCGCGTGATGATCAGCCGTGTGGCAACTCGACTGTCGACGCTGGTGACGCACCGGGAGATCAGCGATCCGATGAGCGGCTTTTTCGCGCTGCGACGCGAGGTCCTGGACTCATGTGTCAAGGACCTGTCCAGCCTCGGCTTCAAGATCCTGCTGGATATCGTCGCCTCGTCGAAGCCTTCCGTGCGTATCACGGAAGTTCCCTTCACGTTTGGAGAACGCCTCACCGGCGAGAGCAAGCTTTCCACCAACGTGGTCTGGGAGTACCTGTTGCTGCTCGCCGACAAGCTGGTTGGGCGGTACGTCCCTGTCCGGTTTCTCGCCTTTGCTGCGATTGGCGCGCTTGGCGTCGGCGTTCACTTCCTTGTGCTGTCCATCGCATTCAAGGGCGTGGGGCTTTCCTTTGCAGTCGGCCAATCTGCCGCAACACTGATCGCCATCGCATTCAACTTTTCCGTCAACAATCTGCTGACGTATTCCGGGCAATCGCTGCGGGGGAAGCGCTGGCTTCGCGGTCTCGCCAGCTTTTACCTGATTTGCGGTATCGGTGCGCTCGCCAACATCGGCATCTCCAGCTACCTGTTCGGCAATGAAACGTCCTGGCCGGTCGCCGCCCTGGCGGGGATCGCCATGAGTTCTGTCTGGAATTACGCGGTGTCGGCACGCTACACGTGGAAGGCGTAATCCGACGGAGCGGTGTTTGGTCGTTGGGCGGCTGGCTGGTTGCAGCAGCAGTACTCCTCCTCGTCCGCGTCGCGTCCAACGGCTTCACGCTCGGGATCGCGCACGACAGCTTTCAGTACCTGGGTGCCGCTGACCAGGCACTGCAGGGCAACTTCGGCGCAACGAGCATCGTCCATTTCGACGCCGAGCGATCGTTCGGGCGGCTGCCGGCGCCGCTGGTCACATTTCCACTGGGGTATCCAGCGCTCCTCGCTACGGTAAGCCTCAGCGGCATGCCAGTGATGCGCGCCGCGTTGTTAATCAACATGGCGGCGCTGCTGAGCTGTGTGGCTATCGGCTGGTGGCTCACCGGCAAGCTCGCCCTGCGGCGTGGTATCCGTCACGCGGTGATTGCGGCGATCATCTGCAACGGCGCCATTCAGCAGTTCGCGGCCACGGCATCGACGGAGATGACGTTCACTCTCCTGGTGCTGGCCGCCGCAGCACTCCTGCTGCGCGCGCGCCTCGCGGGACGGGACCCCCGCTGGTGGATCGCCGCGGGCCTCGCTCTGGGCCTTTCGTACCACGTGCGCTACGCGGGATTGTTTCTGATTGTCGGGCTGTTCGGCCTCGCGGCGCGGCATCTGCTGGCGCGCCGTCGTGTGCTCGTCGTCGGCTATGGCCTCGCCGCGGCGACCGCGTCCCTTCTGGTCCTCGCCGGGATCGCGCGCAACGTCCTGCTAGTGGGCAACTGGCGCGGCGGCAACGAGAAGGCGGTAACCAACTCGCTCGACGGCGTCCTCGTGCTGACGGCGCGGGCAGCGAATGGCCTCCTTCTGGGACCGCCCGGAACAGCACCACATCTGTCGCTCGTCTTGCGCCTCGCGTTCGTCGCGTGCGCCGTGATCGCGGCCGTGATGTTATGGCGACGGCTGTCCTCCCGGACTCCGACGCATCCTGCAGAGGAGCGTGACTTCACGATCGACGTTGTATTGCTGGTGGGCGTGTATTCGGCGTTCATGTTCTACGCCGCGCTGACCACCGTCATTTCATACGGTACTCGGATGTTCGTGCCGGTGCTGCCGCTGCTTGCCGTCGTGCTCGGATCATGGCTTTCACACCGGGCTTCACCAGACGGGGCCTTGGGCTTTCGCAGAGCCCCCGCACTCGTCGCGGCATTCGGACTGTATCTGGCGGCCAACGGAATTTCCTTCGGGAACCCACTCGTGGACCGGGCGTCGGTCGTTCAAGCTCAACTGGACGCGCGGACCGGATCCGGAAACACGATCCGGCAGCTGATTGATGCAACAGGCCCCGGCGTCGTTGTCGCCAACCATGGGCAGGCGCTCGGTTTTCTCCTTGCTCGGCCGACAGTGTCATTGGTTAGTCCGCACTACAGCAACAAGTTATGGGACCAAGAAACCCTTCAGGACGTGGTTAACCAGTACTCGGCCGTGGTCCTGGTGATCACGGCGCCGAGCGAAGCACAACCGTCAAGCACGGATCTCATCCCCTCTCCATTCATCGATTCCTTGGCTCGCGGCAGCGCTGCGAGCTGGCTTCGGCTCGCTGGACAGTCTGGCCCGGTTTTCGTGTACGTTCCGATGGCGCAACGGTAATCCCATGTCGTTGTCACGCTTGGAGTTTGATCGGATCACAGTGCGTTGCAATTCGGAGCGTTAGGGCTGAAGCCACTAGACCTGATGCAGTCGTACAGCGGGTGTAGGATTCACGCAACAGGGTCGCGAAAAACAGCGCCGGAAATTGTGGCGGCGATCGACCGTAGCATGTTGTAATGCTTGGATTTACGTCGCATGTGACCCATCGCGTGTTATGGAGTCTAGGTTTTGCGAATCAGCCCGCCGAACCGACGCATCCGACAGGTCATGCCAAACGAATACATTCTGGGTATCTCCGCGTATTACCACGACAGCGCAGCTGCCCTCATCAAGGACGGGGTCATTGTCGCCGCCGGGCAGGAAGAACGGTTCACCCGCAAGAAGGGCGACTCGGATTTCCCCACACGCTCGGTGGCCTTCTGCCTCAAGCAGGCCGGCATCAAGGTCGAAGACCTCGCAGCCGTCGGCTTCTATGACAAACCGCTGCTGAAGTTCGAGCGTATTCTCGAGACATACCTGGGCGTCGCGCCGAAGGGCTTCAAGTCCTTCCTCATGGCCGGCCCGCTCTGGATCAAGGAGAAGCTGTACACCGACCGCATGCTGCGCGACGCACTCGGCGGCTATGCCGGCGATGTGCTGTACGCCGAGCATCACGAGTCGCACGCGGCAAGCGCGTTCTTCCCGTCACCCTTCCCCGAAGCTGCCATCCTGACCATGGACGGCGTGGGCGAATGGGCGACGACTTCAATTGGTGTCGGCAAGGACAATGACATCTCGATGTTGCGTGAGCTGCACTGGCCGGATTCCCTTGGCCTACTGTACTCCGCCTTTACGTATTACACGGGCTTCAAGGTCAACTCTGGCGAATACAAGGTCATGGGCCTGGCGCCCTACGGTGAGCCAAAGTACGTCGACCTGATTTTCAAGCACGTGATGGAGCTGAAGGAAGACGGTTCCTTCACGCTCAACCAGAAATATTTCAATTACCTGTCCGGCCTTACTATGACCAGCGAGGCCTTTAACGACCTGCTGGGCGGTCCCCCGCGCGAGCCGGAAACGAATCTTACGCAGAAGGAGATGGACCTCGCCCGCTCCGTGCAGGTGGTCACCGAGGAAGTCATGCTGCGGATGGCGCGTACGGCGCAGCAGCTCACCGGGATGGAAAACCTGGTTTTGGCTGGCGGCGTCGCGCTGAACTGTGTCGGCAATGGACGCCTGCTCCGCGAAGGCCCCTTCAAGCGCCTGTGGATCCAGCCCGCGGCCGGTGATGCCGGCGGCGCACTTGGCGTGGCGCAGCTCATCGCGCATCGGAAGTTTGGTCGCGCGCGAGTTCTGCAGCGCCGCCAGGCGATGGCGCGGGTGGAATCGCGTGAAGAAGTGCTCGTTGGGGCAGGCGGCGGTGGCGGCAACGGCGGCTTCGTACCGCCGGCACGCTATACCAACACCGCCGCTTCGCGCAGCGGCAGCGACGACCTTCCGTATGTCGACGCGATGCGCGGGTCGTACCTGGGCCCGGACTTCTCGGACCAGGAAATCGAGAGCTATCTCAAGTCGGTTGGCGCGAAGTACAAGAAGCTCGATCGCGCAACCATGACGCAGAGCGCAGCCCAGATCCTGGCCGACGAGAAGATAATCGGCTGGTTCAATGGCCGCATGGAGTTCGGACCGCGCGCGCTGGGTAGCCGCAGCATCATTGGCGACCCACGCAGTCCGAAGATGCAGGCGCAGATGAACCTGAAGATCAAGTTCCGCGAGAGCTTCCGTCCCTTCGCGCCGAGCGTGCTGCGCGAGCGGGTGCACGACTACTTCGAGATGGATTGCGATTCGCCATACATGCTCTTGGTCGCGCCCGTGAAGAAGGAACGTCAGATCCCGATGACATCGGACCAGCAGAAGCTCTGGGGCATCGACCAGCTCAACGTCGTGCGCTCGGACATTCCGGCCATAACGCACATCGACTATTCGGCGCGCGTGCAGACGGTCTCACGGGACACCAATCCGGACTACTACGACCTCATCTCGGCCTTCGAAGCGAAGACCGGATGCGCGGTCATCGTGAACACCAGCTTCAACGTGCGCGGCGAACCGATCGTCTGCACACCGCATGACGCCTATGTGTGCTTCATGCGCACGCACATCGATTTCCTTGTCCTCGGCACATTCCTGCTGGACAAGAACGACCAACCCGAATGGACGGAGAAAGAAGATTGGCGCACCCAGTTTCAGCTCGACTGAGCAAGGATTACACAGCGGCGGCCGGCCGGAAGTTTGGCCTTACCGTCGGCCTGGCGTTCGCGGCATTCAGCGGCATCGCCTTCTGGCGCGGCCATCCCACGACATTCACCGTGCTGGCCAGTCTCGGCGGCGCGCTGATTCTCGCGGGACTGGTATTGCCGAAACAGCTCCGCGTCGTGGACAACGCGTGGATGAAGCTCGCGTTGCTTATCTCGAAAGTGACGACGCCGATCTTCATGGGCGTCATCTACTTCATCGTCCTGACGCCCGTCGGCGTCGTGCGTCGCGCCTTTGGCGCGAATTCGCTGGTTCACCGCGCCGGAGCAACGGGGTTCTGGGCGGATCGGGGCGGTGCTCGCAGCTCGCTCGACAGACTTTTCTAGGATACTGAGGATTCGATCAATGGCTCAGGCCAGTCTCAGCAGGGAATTGTGGCAGTTCATGCGCGTGCGAAAGAAGTTCTGGCTCCTTCCGATCATCTTGATCATGGTGCTCGTGGGCGGCTTGCTGGTGTTCGCGCAGGGATCTGCGCTGGCGCCGTTCATCTACACCATCTTTTAAGTCCGACGGCGCCGGCCGGCACGGCCGGCGCCCGGCTCTCTCCGCCGACACCGCGATGCTGATCGCCGGTGCGATTCTCCTCTCGCTACCGTTCGTCCTCGGGCTGTACGCCTACCTCCTCTATCCGGCGCTGCTGCGCATTGTTGCGTCGCGTCGGTCACAGAGAAGCGTACGGTTGGGGGCCGCGCCGGGCGCTGGCGCACAGCCCCTGGTGACCATCGTGGTGCCCGCGTACAACGAGGCGCACCAGATCGGCGAGACCATCCAGGCCCTGCTCGCGCAGGATTATCCCGGGGAGCGTCGGCAGATTCTCGTGTTATCGGATGCGTCAACGGATCGTACTGACGACATCGTGCTCGAGTTCGCCGGTCAAGGGGTCGAGCTGTTGCGGTTGCCCGGCCGGTCGGGAAAGACGGCCGCCGAAAACGCCTCGCTCCCACTCATCCGCGGCAGCATCGTGATCAACACGGATGCGTCGGTACGGTTGCATCCGAGCGCGGTTCGGCTCCTCGTGGAAGCCATGGCCGATCCGACCGTCGGCGTAGCCTCCACTCGTGACGTGAGTGTCGCATCAACGTACGCGGCCAACCGGGCGGAAGGCAGCTACGTCGGGTACGAGATGGGGATTCGGGCGCTCGAAACGGCAAGCGGCGGCATCGTCGGCGCATCAGGATCGGGATACGCCATCCGCACCGAGTTGCATCGCGTGCGCGTGCGCGACGACCTGAGTCGTGACTTCTCGTCGGCGTTGACCGCGGAGCGTCACGGGTTTCGGGCCATCTCGGTGGAGGCTGCGATCTGCTACGTCCCGCGGTCGCAGTCGCTGCGCCGCGAATACCGCCGGAAGGTCCGCACCATCAGTCGAGGGATGGAGACACTGTACTTCAACCGCGAGTTGCTGAATCCCATCACGCATGGGGCGTTCGCCTGGAAGTTGTGGAGTCACAAGGTGTGCCGATGGCTGGTTCCCATCAGCGGCGTCCCGGCAGCGCTGGGTGTCATCCTGGTCTCGGTCGCCGTTCCGGCCGCGTCGGGCGCGCTGCTCGTCGTGGCAACCCTGGCCGCGCTGGCGGTTGCCGGCGCGACCTGGCCCGACGAGCGGGCCGTGCCCGGATGGCTCCACTCGG
>DASPMP010000034.1:0-28794 GCA_035626995.1 Gemmatimonadaceae bacterium | reverse complement strand
GCGCAGGTGGAGCGGTTTACCGCAATCGTGCAGCCGGGTCCTGCCGCACTCATGGCCAAGGTCACCGGTGACGGCCAGGTCGGCCAGGTTGACGCGCTGCTTGCGGTGCCAACACGCGTGAAGGTGAGCGATGCACTGGGCAATGGAATCAGCGGGGTGCTCGTGAGCTTCGCGCCTGCCGTCGGCCATGGCGTGGTCGTTCCGACCTCGGCGACGACGGATGCGAGTGGCGTTGCTGCGACGGAGTGGACGCTGGGTCCTGCATCCGGCGCGCAGTCGATGACCGCGTCCGCCGGCTCGTTGAACGCAACATTCACTGCCACCGCGATTGCCGCGCAAGGCGCCATGCCTCCTGTGGCTGTTGGGTATCGGCACAGTTGCCGGCTGGCGGCCACGGGCACAGTGTACTGCTGGGGTGGCAACTACCAAGGCCAACTCGGCGATGGCAGCACCACAAACCGCACGACGGTCGCGGCGGTCACCGGAGGTCCTGCCTTCAATGCAATCGCGTCGGGTCACGACCACACCTGTGCGCTCGCTGCCGGCGGCGCCGCTTACTGCTGGGGAACGAACGGCAACGGACGCCTCGGCGATGCGAGCTTCACCCTTCGCACGGCGCCGGTCGCCGTGCAGGGTGGCCACTCGTTCCAGATGCTCGCCGCCGGCGCGAATCATACCTGCGGCGTGACGACGACTGGCGCCGCCTACTGCTGGGGATACAATGGCTTCGGCCAGCTCGGTGATGGCACGACCCAGGATCGCTCGACGCCCACGCTCGTCGCAGGCGGCCACACATTCAAGTCCTTGCATCTCGGTTGGGAGCACACGTGCGGCGTCACTACGACCGGCCAGGCATACTGCTGGGGACGGAATGCGAACAGTGAGCTTGGCGATGGGACTGCGACTGACCGGCATTCTCCGACGCCGGTGCTGGGTGGGCACACGTTCCTGACCCTTGCGACGGGGCTCGCCTACACCTGTGGTATCAATACCAGCGGCGCCGCCTACTGCTGGGGGGTGAACTGGGCAGGCCACCTTGGCGGCGGCACGCCAACCGCACCGCGAAATACACCGGGGCCAGCCGCAGGCGGATTGACCTTCCAGGCCATCACCGCGGGCCAAAACCACGCCTGCGGAATTTCAACGGCCGGAGAAGGCTGGTGCTGGGGCTTCAATGAACGCGGAATGGTGGGCGATGGCAGCACCACGAGCCGGTATTCCCCAGTTCGGGTCTCTGGTGGACTCGTGCTCCAGGCGATCAGCGCGAACATCTCCAATCACACGTGCGCGGTGACCACGACTGGCACAACGCACTGCTGGGGCCTTTCGAGCCATGGCGGCACGGGCGACGGACAGCCCGGATTCGTGATGGCGCCGCAAGCCGTCTCCGGCGGATCGGGCTACTCAGCCGTTGATGCCGGCGAGCTCCATACCTGTGGAACCAACACGTCGGGTGCGGCATTCTGCTGGGGGTTCAACATCGACGGCCGTGTGGGCGACGGTACAACGCTCGATCGTTTCGTACCAACCGCGGTTGCGGGGGGGCGAACCTTCCAGACAATCAGCGCGGGATTTGGAGGCAACACCTGCGCCCTGTCGTCCGGTGCGGCGTACTGCTGGGGCGTCGGCTCCGTTGGTGATGGAACAACGTCCACCAGGCTGACGCCGACGGCCGTCAGCGGGGGGCACACCTTCCAGGCGATCAGCGCCGGATGGAATTCCAGCTGCGCAATTACGGTGACCGGCGTGGGCTACTGCTGGGGCCAGAACAACTTCGGGCAGCTTGGCGACAACTCCACAACTACAGGCACGGTGCCGGTTCCGGTCGCCAACGGGCTGACGTTCAAGGCGATCACCGCCGGCGGCTTCTTTACGTGCGGCCTTACAACCGCTGGTGCAGCGTATTGCTGGGGGCTGAACAACGAGGGCCAGCTGGGTGATGGGACGACCACCAATCGACAGGCACCCGTTCCGGTGCTCGGTGGGTTGACCTTCGAATCCATCACTGCGGGTCACGTTCATGCCTGCGGCATCACGACAACGGGTTCCGCGTACTGCTGGGGTGCGCCACATAACGGACGTCTCGGCGACGGCACGTTTACCCCACGCCTCACGCCTACCGCGGTTGTCGGCGGGCTGACATTCAAGGCCATTGCGGCTGGCGGCGCGCATACCTGCGCGATCAGCACGTCCAACGCCGCGTTTTGCTGGGGCGTCAATTTCCACGGATCACTGGGCGATGGCACCACGACGGACCGCTCATCGCCGGTGGCGGTGGTCGGTGGGCTTTCGATGCGATCCATCACCGTCGGCGGCGTGAATGGCGCGTCGTGTGGTGTCACCACGGCCGATGTGGCGTACTGCTGGGGATACAGAGACGCAGGAATATTGGGTGATGGCCTGACCGTCATGCGAAAGACTCCCGTGCAGGTCGTGGGACTATGAGCACACACTCAGCGCCTGCACGGAAGCTCGCGTGAGCACCATCACCGGCTGTCCCTCATGCGCCCAGCCGCTCATTCGCGGATCGAAGTTCTGCGCCAATTGCGGGAATGACATCTCCGGCGTCTGGAGCGCGGATCCGGTGCTGGCAACGACCACCGTCGAGCTGGATCCGAAGAGTGACGCGGTCAGTCAGCTCCTGACGGCGGCGACCCTCGGCGAATACGACGTCTACGGCGAGCTGGGACGAGGCGGTATGGCCGCCGTCTATCTCGCACTCGACCTGTCGCTGAACCGGAAAGTCGCGATCAAAACCATGCTGCCGGAGCTGACGGCGCGCGACGACATGGTCGTACGGTTCAAGCGCGAAGCCCAGACCGCGGCCGGACTGAACCACCCGCACATCATCCAGATCTACGCCGTGCGGCAGGTGCCGGATCTCGTGTTCTTCATCATGAAGTTCGTGGAGGGGCGGTCGCTCGAGTCCATCATCCGGGAAACGGGAAAGGTCTCGCTGGCGATGGCCCAGACGATCATGAGCCAGGTGGGGAGTGCGCTGGACTACGCGCACCGCCGGCACGTGGTGCACCGGGACATCAAGCCGGCCAACATCATGATCGATGAGAACGGTGCAGCCATCGTCACCGACTTCGGCATCGCGAAGGTGCAGGAGGCGCAGAACCTCACCGTGACCGGCGCGGCGATGGGGACACCGCACTACATGAGTCCCGAGCATATCCATAACGCTGAGGTCTCCGGGAAATCCGATCAATATTCGCTGGGCATCCTGCTGTACGAAATGCTGACGGGCACGCGGCCGTTCGACGGGCGGACCTACGCGGAGCTGATCACGCAGCACCTGTTCGACGATCCGCCAGATGTGCGCGAGGTGAGTCCCGAGGTGCCGGAGCACATGGCTGCGGTCATCAGGAGGATGCTCGCCAAGGCTCCGGCAGACCGCTTTGACAGCCTGGACGACGTAACGCATGCACTGGGATCGCCAGTCTCGAAGCAGGACGGAGACCTGGTGAAGTCGCAGATGATCACGCTGGCGAGGAGCGGGCCGCAGAAGAAGCTGCGGGTCAGCGTCCCGATGAGTCCCGTGCCGATCACGAAGAACCTGCAGGGGGCAAAGGGCAGGGCGGCTGCCGCGCAGCGAGGGTCCCCAGCCGTGGCTCCTCGCGTCGGCCGCGCGCGGCAGTGGATCGGCGCGCTGGTGTTGACGGCGCTCCTTGGCGGCGGCGGATACGTCGGCTACGGCACGTGGGTCACGGCGACGCCTGCTACCGATCCTCCGGTGAGCTTGCAGTCATCCGCGCCCGCGATTCCTGGCGGTCAGTCGTCCGAGAGCGCTGCTACCGCTGTGGAGGACAGCGCGGCGCTTGCGAAAGCGATGGAGGATTCCCTCCGCATCCTTGCACAGCGCCGCTACGACGATTCCGTGCGCATTGCACGGGCGTCGGCCAGGAGGGTCGCCGACAGCATTGCCGCGCGCCGGAAGGCGGACAGCATCCTGGCCAAGCGCATCACCGACAGCATCACGCTGGCGCAGCGTGTCACCGACAGCCTGCGCCAGGCGACCGCCCAGCGGGAGCAGGATCAGCGTTCCGGAGGCACTGCAGCAAATCCGGCCGGCCAGGGCGAGGCAGCAACGGCACAGGCGACCATTGGCAGCCGGACGCCGGCGGCCGCGCTCTTCGTAAACGGACGTGCGCAGGGATTGCTGACCTCCTCGGTGCGCGGCTTCACAATACCGGCAAACAGCCTGGTGCATCTCAAGGTGACGGCGAGCAATTGCCAGCCCTGGGACACCACGTTCGTTCCACAGGCAGGGACGACTCACATCATCGGCCGCAGGAACCTGACATGCACATCGCCCTGAGAACTCCATGACGTATTTGCGAATTCAATGGACGCTGCGGCGCGTTGCCATCACGGTCGGCATTCTCGCGCTGGCCACCCCGGCGGCGGCGCAGGTCCAGCAGGCCGCGGGCAGCAGCACACCCATCGACCAGGTGCTCCTGTTGGCGCAGCAGGCCTACGATGACCTCAATTACGCACGCGCGGACTCGGTGGCCCGGTCGGTCCTGGCCGTCAGCATACCGATCACCAGTCGGCAGCGCACGCAGGCGTTGATGATCATCGTGGCGTCTGCCTTTCCGGAGGAAGTAGAAATGCAGAAGCCCACGCTGGCGCGGGGCACACTGCGTGAGCTGGTGCGCAACCGGATCGACCTGAAATTTCCCTCGACACTCACCTGGCCGGGACTGGATTCCCTGGTCGAAGCCGTGAGACGAACCACGTTCGGCATGCAGGTGTCCGGCGATTCCATCCAGGCACTGGTGGGACCGGACGCGCACGCGGTGCTCCGGGTGCGCTCAACGTTGCCGGGGAGGTTCCAGTACAGCGTCGTGACGGGTCCGAATGACAGCGTCATCGTCTTCGATTCGATCGCCGTCACCACCAACGGGCAGTTGCGAATTCCGGCAATGCGGGGAGAGCGGCCCACGATGCCCGCCGGCGTGTACACCGTCGTGGTCAGCGGCACCGACAGCGCGACCGCGGACATGGTCACGTTTCGATATCCCGTGCGCGTCGAGGCGCCGCAGCTGGAGTTCATCCGGATTCCCGCGAGCATCGACTCCAGCAAGCTCCTTCCAGAGCGCGCGAAACGGTTCGGCTATAAAAGTTTGATCCCCGCGCTCCTTGTTGGCGGCGGCGCCTACGCGCTCTCGACGATGCTCCAACCGCAGGAAGGCTCCATTGGCAATACCATCAGCGTCGACTCGAAGGGGATGGCGGTAGGCGGGGGGATGGCGCTCGTCACGATCGTCGCGGGGCTGCTCGATCCGGGTCGCAGAATTCCGGCGAACATCGACGCGAACCGTGCGTTCGGCGAATCGTTCCGGGTCGCCGCTGACAGTGCGCGCTCGGAGAACGCCCGGCGGCTGACACAGTACAGCATGACGATGCGTTTCAGCCTGGAGCCGCGATGATCAGAACTGCTGTTGTCACGATCATGATCGCCGCGTCAACGGCCGCGGCCCAGTTTCCCACCGCACCACCGCCGGTCGTGCGCGAGCCATCCAACGAGGCTGAGTTCCGGGTGAGCGGATTCATGATCACCGGGGACCGGGCGCTGGAGTTCGCCAACAATGTTTCCACGACGACCGGATCGATTCGCGGAGCGGACCTCCTGTTGCGCGCGTCCGGTGCGGGCATTTCCCTGCGCGTGCTCTCCGGAGAGTTCGGCAGGCAGCCTCACATCACCAGCGCCGATGCGCGGGTGTACCTGCTGCCCAAGGAATTCTCCATCTTCATTGGCGCCGCTCGCCGAGCGTTGTGGAGCGACCTCAATCCCGACGCACCGGCCACCTTCGACGTCGGTATGGGCGGTATCAGCTCCACGCTGAACATCGGTGCATCGGGCATCCGCACAAACCTCACGGCAGCGTACTACTTTCCTGCCGGTCCGTCGAAGGAGCGCGTGAAAGACGGGATGGAGGGCGAGGCGTCTGTCATGTACGTGTTTCCTGTCGTTCCATTCTTCGTCCAGGCAGGCTACCGGACAGAAGTGTTTACGCAGGTGGATGGAACACGTTTCACGCCGGAAATCATTCGCGGGGTTCGCTTTGGCGGGGGGCTCCAGCTCGGCGGTCGTTAGGAAATCGCAATGGCAGCGTGAGAGCCGTACAACTCGGGATTCTCCTGGCCACGGCCGTGGCGGCGTGCAGCACGCCATTCAAGCGCACGGCAGACCTGAGCTACGACCTAGCCATCGGCTACGAGGGCACCTTCGACGTCTACGAGCCCCTCGGCGACAGCACCCGCTCCAATCGGCCCGCCATCCTCGCCATTCACGGGGGCGCGTGGCGTGGCGGGGACAAGGCATGGGGTGAGCAATTCGCGAAGGAGCTCTGTCCGCGCGGCTACGTGGTGTTCTCCATCAACTACCGCCGCTCGGGACGACCGAACGGCACCTGGCCGGCGCAGATCGAGGATGTCCAGAAAGCGCTGCGCTACATCCGCGCGAACGCCGCCCGCTTCCGCATCGATCCCGAGCGCATCGCCTCGCTTGGCATGTCCGCGGGCGGGCATCTCGCAACGATGGTCGCGTTGCGTGACGATTCCGCGGGGCCAGCCGGCCGAGTGAAGGTCGTCGTCAATCTCGACGGCGAACATGACATGACTATGCCACCTGCCCAGGTCATGGACGACTTCGACGCGATCATGACCGCCGTGATGGGACACGGGCCGCCATGGTCGGACGCCGAACTGCGGGACATCTCCACCGTGACCTTCGCGCGCCCGGACGTGGCCGTGCTCACCATCCACGGGGCAGGGGACGACAACGTGTATGTCGCCCAGGGGGATCGGCTCACGTCAGCGCTGCGGGCGGCGGGCGCCGAGACCGAGTACGTGCGCATCGAAGGGCCGGAGGGGAACTGCCACGAAGACTGCTGGAAGGTGCCGCGCGCCCGGAGCGCGCTTCACGCGTTCCTGGATCGCAAGTTGTCCCCTTGACGACTCATAAGTCGACGCTTATGTATTAGTCATGATGACCGCGGCGGCAGCAGAAGACCGGATCTTCCAGGCGCTGGTGGACCCCAGCCGTCGGGCGATCTTCGTATCGCTGACGCGCGGCGAAGCGGCGGTGAAGGACCTGACGAAGCGGTTCGATATCTCGCAGCCGGCCATCTCGCAGCACCTGGCCACGCTGAAGGACGCGGGACTCGTGAGCGGCCGGCGCGAGGGGCGTTGTGTCTACTATCGCGTGGAGCCGAAGGGGATGAAACCGTTGATCGACTGGGTCGCGCACTACCGCGCCTTCTGGACCGAGCATGCGGACCGACTCGAGCGATTGCTCGACCGGATGGCCTGATGAGCGTCACCGATACGACCGCGAAGGAACAGTCGGCGGCGCTCGCGTTCGAGTTCGACCTGCGGCATCCGCCGGAGAAGGTGTGGCGCGCACTCACGGACCCGGTACTCCTGGCAGAGTGGTTGCTTCCCGTGGCGGAGTTGCAACTGGCGCACGGCGCGGAGTTCATGTTCAGGACGCAGCTGCAGCCTGGCTGGGACGGCACCGTGAACTGTCGCTTCGTGGAGATCGAGCCGCTGCGCAAGCTGAAGTACACGTGGGTCGTCGGAGACTTCCTGGATACCGTCGTGACCTTCACCCTCACTCCCATACCCACCGGGACGCGACTGTCGCTGGTGCAATCCGGCTTCACGCCGGCACAGAAGCAGAACTTCGGCGGCGCGCGCTACGGCTGGCGGATGATGGGAGGCAAACTCGTTGCCCTGCTGGAGAGGACTACATGAGTAAGTGGATTCGACAGTTCCATCGCTGGGTGTCTATCCTGTTCACCCTCACCGTGCTCGCGAACTTTGCGGCGATGACCCAGGGTCAGCCGCCGGCGGTCATCACGTATTCGCCGCTGCTGCCGCTTGCGCTGCTGCTGTTCAGCGGCCTGTATCTCTTCGTTCTGCCGTATGCCGCCAGGCGCCGCGCCGCGCAGGGCACGTCACCTCAAACCCGGGACTGAGCCATGGCAGCAACGAAGCGCGGCGCCGGCAAGGAAACGCCGAGAGCTGTGGGCCGAGAGCCGAGAGCTGGTACGGGCGACTGGCGGGAGGAGATGCTCGGCCGGATGCGCGCGTTGATCCTGGAAGCGGAGCCCGCGATGGTCGAGGAGCAGAAATGGAAGAAGCCGTCGAACAACATGACGGGGGTTCCCGTGTGGTCGCACAACGGGATGGTGTGCACCGGTGAGACGTACAAGAACTACGTGAAGCTCACATTCGCGCGCGGCGCCAGCCTGTCTGATCCGTCGAAGCTGTTCAACGCCAGTCTCGAGGGAGGGACGCGCCGGGCGATCGACATTCATGAAGGTGAAGCGGTGGACGCGCGCGCCTTCAAGGCACTCATCAAGGCTGCGGTGAAGCTCAATGCCGAAAAAGACTAAGCGCGCGAAAGCAGCGAAACCGGCGAAGGGCGGCAAGGTTGTGCTGCTTTCCGGTGGGAACCCGCAGATCCCGAAGGGAGACGGCGACCCGCCGGTGCAGGCGTACATCGCGGCGATGCCGGACTGGAAGCGCGCCGTCGGAAAGCGACTCGACGCCCTCATCGAGCGCACGGTGCCGGATGTACAGAAGGCGGTGAAGTGGAACTCGCCCTTCTATGGAGTGGAGGGGCAGGGGTGGTTCCTGTCGTACCACGTCTTCGCGCGGTATGTGAAAGTGGCGTTCTTCCGCGGCGCGTCCCTCGATCCGCCGCTTCCGGTCAGCAGCAAGGACAAGAACGTCCGATACGTCCATATCCATGAGGGGGATGAGCTGGGCGACCAGTTCGTGAGCTGGGTCAGGCAGGCGGCTGCGCTGCCAGGGTGGATGACGTAACGAGCGGCTTGTCGGCTTGTCCGCTCGTCGACTACCGGCCAGGCTTACGCTTCGCGGCGGCTTTCCTCGGCTTCGCGGATGCCTTCTTCGTCCGGGCCTCCTGCGCAATCCCGATCCACTTCTCGACCGGAATCGCCGCGACGACGTCGCCGATCACGTCCAGCGCGAGGTCGTCGGCATTCCGGAACGTGATGCACGACTTCCCCATGTCGAGCTTCTTCCCCGCAGCCTTGAACCCTTCGCGCAGCTGCTTTTCCAGCTTCGGGCTGCCATACACCGACATCAGGTACAGCGACATGTAGTTCTTCTGCGGCGCGAGCGCGCAGTACCACAGCGGCTTCCCGTTGTACGTATCGGGATACACGCTCAACGGTACCTGCCAGATGGTAAACGCGCCCGACGCAGTCTCCTCGTACCCCTTGGGCATGTGGCGACGGATGACGTCGCGCACGGAATCCAGCGGGTCCTGGGACATCGTACGGTCAGCGGAAGATGGCATAGCCCTGGGCATGCAGTGTCGCGAGCGCAATGCTCGCTGTTGGGGCGACCTTCACGAACGGCAGAAGCTGTGCGCGGTCGATCTTGCGGTTGATGAGGGCTTCGCCGCACACAATGATCTGGACGCCCGCATCGTTGAGCGCCCCGAGCAACGATTCACTCGCATTATCCACGCCCTTCGCCGCTCGGTACGCATCGTTCTTCAGCAGCGAATGGGTCGCGGAGCCCCACACGACAATCGCGAGCTTGAGGTTGGAACGCGGCACTCCGTTCGAGTCTGCGACGTAGATGAAGTTGGCAGCCGACTTGAATCCCTCGACGAGCGCGTCCGCCTTCTCCGGTCCCGTGTTCACCCCGTACGCAATCCGGAAAACCACGTCCTTCGGCGCCGGGAAGCTGACCTCCCGTGCAATCGGGCTCGCGGCCTTGCTGGCAATGACCGCGGCGCCCGGCTGAGCGCGGGCGACAGGAGGGGCGGCAGACACAGCGAGAATCGCGAGAAGAAGCGCTCGGCGCATGGGACGTGTGGTTGAGGTAGGTCCTGTAATCATGCGCCTGTAAATGCCAGTTCGCAAAGCCGGCATCCTTCCAGCCGTTGCTATCTTTTCCCGCCGCACGCCCCGGATGAACCCGCAGATGAACGTCCCGAAAGCGACAAAGCGCGACTGGATCGGGCTCGCAGTGATCGCCCTGCCATGCCTGATCTACTCGATGGACCTCACGGTGCTGCATCTGGCGGTACCGCAGGTGAGTCGCGACCTCAACCCGTCCAGCGCGCAGCTTCTCTGGATCATCGATATCTACGGGTTCATGGTCGCCGGGTTCCTCATCGCCATGGGAACGCTCGGCGATCGCATCGGCCGCCGGCGTCTGCTGCTCATCGGGGCCGCGGCGTTCGGGCTTGCGTCCATCCTCGCCGCGTTCTCCCGCAGCGCCGAGATGCTGATCGCGACGCGCGCGCTGCTGGGCGTTGCCGGAGCAACGGTGGCGCCCTCCACGCTGTCGCTCATCCGGAACATGTTCCACGACGAGCATGAGCGGACGCGCGCCATCAGCATCTGGATCATCGCCTACTCGCTCGGCGGGATCGTCGGCCCGCTCGTCGGCGGTGTGCTGCTCGAGTACTTCTGGTGGGGTTCGGTGTTCCTCATCGCGGTGCCGGTGATGCTGCTCGTCCTCGTCTTCGGACCGGTGCTGCTCCCGGAGTATCGCGACCCGAACGCGGGGCGCGCGGACCTGGTGAGCACCGCGATGTCCCTGGTGGCGGTGCTCGCCATCATTTTTGGTCTCAAGCGGATCGCCGCCGAGGGTCCGGGAACGCTGGCGCTGGTCGTCATGCTCGCGGGATTCGTCATTGGGTGGCTCTTTGTCCGCCGCCAGCTGCGACTCGCCGATCCACTCATCGACCTCCGCCTCTTCCGTCTGCCGGCGTTCAGCGCGTCGCTCGCGACGTATGGCAGCACCACATTCCTGATGTTCGGCGGATTCCTGTTCCTGCCGCAGTTCCTGCAGCTCGTGCGCGGGCTGTCGCCCCTGCAGGCAGGGATGTGGACCATCCCCTGGGCGCTGGCCTTCGTGGTGGGTTCCTGGCTGACGCCGTCGCTGGCGAAGCGGATGCGTCGTGCAACGCTGATCTCTGCGGGACTTGTCGTGACCGCCGCGGCGTACGGGATGCTCGCGGTGCTGGACGCGGACACCGGCTTCGCGTGGTTCGCCGTGGCATCGTCGCTCATGGCGATCGGCGCGTCGCCAGTGGTGACGCTCACGACGGACCTCATCGTGGGTTCGGCGCCACCGGAGCGCGCGGGGGCAGCGTCGGCCATCTCGGAGACGAGCGCGGAGTTCGGCGGGGCGACGGGCATTGCCGTGTTCGGAAGTATCGGCGTGGCGGTGTACCGCATGATGATCGATGACCGCATGCCGCCTGACGTTCCGGTCGACATCGCCGATCGTGTGCGCGCGACGCTCGGTGGCGCCGCGGAAGCGGTGGCGACGCTGCCGGCCCACACGAGTCAGCCGCTGCTCCAGGCGTCACAGGACGCGTTCGTGCGCGGGCTCCAGATCTGCGCGATCGTGAGTGGCCTGGGGACGCTCGCGCTTGCGGTGTTCGCGGCGGTCATGCTGCGACGCATGGAATCGCGTCACCATGCCACCTGAGAAGACGCCGGCTAGTTGGGCGTCGAGTAGGTGGAGAGCGCGGTTTCCTTCGTCGCCTTGAGCTGTTCGGCGAGTGTGCGGACGGCCGGATCCTGCAGTTCCCCGGTGTGGCGCTCGATGAGCCGTACGCCGTCTTCGTGGTGCCGGGCGAGGATGCGGTAGAAGAGCGCATCGCGCGCCTCCCCCTCGCGGTTCGGGATCGAGTCTGCTTTCACAATGTCAGCCGGATCGATGCGCGGCGTGTGCCCCACGGCGAACGTCCGGCGCAGCAGTGCGACCATCGAATCACGCTCAGCAGTCCGCTGGCGGTGGAGCCGCTGGGCATGCGAGCGCGTGGCTTCGCGCGACGTGTTGTTCATCGCGGTCATGATGACGAACAGGAGACCTTCGTGATGATCGATCATCGCGCGAAGAAACGCGACGTCAGGAGATTCGGAGCCAATCGGCGAGCCGGCAGGTGTAGCGCCGACGTCCGTGTCACCGTCGACGGAATCGAGCTGCATTTCGCCGGACGCGCACGCGTAGATCAGGAGCGCAGCAGTGACCAGCGCTGCGGGCCGAAACAAAGACATGGCGTACCTCTGTGATCCAGGTCCGCGGTGTCAATGTGCAGGTGTCGTACCGGAAACCTGTCGACTTAAGGGCGGATTTCCACGAGCAACGCGCGGTGATCCGACGCTTGTGACGCAGGTACCGACGCTCGTGTACACCGCGTGTCCCCGCGGAAGTACAGGTAGTCGATCCGTTTTGTTCCGGAGTCCGCGGGATAGGTGAATCCCGCGCTCGCGTCGCCGCACTCCGTCCATGCGTCACGCCAGCCACGCGCACGCACCGACTGCTGGACCGCGCTCTCGGGGGTGGAGTTCAGGTCACCGCCCATGAGCGTCGGGACGCGTGAGGAATCGCCGAGTGCGAGGACGGTGACGATCTCCTGCCGGCGGTAGCGATCGTCGCCGGAGGCGTCCATGTGCGTGTTGACGAGATGCAGGGCACCGCGGCTGGTGGTGAGCCACGCCCGCAACGCGACGCGCGGTTCGTACGAGACGCCAGAGCGGAGCTGGGGTGGATCGATGGGGAGTGGAACCGTGCGGGAGGAGTCGATGCGAAAGCGGGAGAGGATCGCGATGCCATACTCGCCTCCCTGGAAGGAGAGCGACTTGCCGAACGCCGAGTGCATGCCGGTGAGTCGCTCCAGCTCGGCGACGTGGTCGACGTTGCCGGATCGCCGCGTTTTGCGATCGACTTCCTGGAGGAGCACGATGTCCGCGGCGGTTTCGCGGATCAGTGCGGCGACGCGTTCGAGGTTATCAATGCCGCGGGCGTCCTTTCCCGCGTGGATGTTGTAGACCAGTACGCGGACGCTTTGACTGCTGGCGTTGCGCTGAAGCGTGCATCCGGCGAGCGCAAGGAGGCTGACGAGGGCGCCCAGACGCCGCGTGGTCGTGAGGAACATGCGCGTGAACGTCGCAGTCACATACGGATTGTGCAACGCCCGTTCGGCATCTCTTTAACTGCCGAAGAACGCTGAAAGACTTGACGCACACCCTCGACCCGTCGACGATTCCTCCCCATGAATCGTCCGTACGTCCTCGGCGAGGCGACGTGGAGCGGCGTGCGGGAGACCGAATACTCGGTCGCCGTGCTCCCCTGGGGCGCGACCGAGGCCCACAACTACCACCTGCCTTACGGGACCGACAACGTCCAGGCGGAACAGGTGGCGATCCGCGCCGCGGCACAGGCGTGGGAGCAGGGGGCGCGTCCGGTCGTCCTGCCGACGGTGCCGTTCGGCGTCAACACGACGCAGCTCGACATCATGCTGACCCTGAACCTGAATCCGTCGACGCAGGCGATGATCCTCGGGGACCTGGTCAGCGCTCTCGAACAACAGGGAATTCGCAAGCTCGTCGTCGTCAACGGTCATGGCGGCAACGACTTCCGGCAGATGATCCGCGAGCTGCAGCCGCTGACAGAAGTGTTCCTGTCGACCATCAACTGGTGGTCGTGCGTGGACGTCAGGCAGTTCGTGGAGGAACCGGGCGATCACGCGGGCGAGGCTGAGACCGCAGCGATGCTACACCTCGCACCCGAGCTCGTGCGTCCCCTGAAGGAGGCCGGTCCGGGAAAGGCGAGACAGTCGCGACTCACAGGGGTGAGGGAAGGCTGGGCGTGGGCGCCCCGGCGCTGGACGCAGGTGACCGCCGACACGGGGATCGGAAACCCCGCCAAGGCGACGCCGGAGAAGGGAGCCGCGTACGTCTCGGCCGCCGTGCAGCGGATCGCGGGATATCTCGTTGAGTTGCATGAGATATCGCTTGATGACTTGTACGCGTGAGGCGCCGCAAAACTTCCACCGGGCTCATACCGTAGAGCAATAATGACCGAACGACCCGCGTTCCGGAGCGATATCGAGGGGCTGCGCGGCGTAGCCATCCTCCTGGTCGTCGGTTTTCACGCCGGGATCGCCTGGCTGGCGGGCGGGTTCGTGGGCGTAGATGTCTTCCTGGTGCTGTCGGGCTACTTCATCACCGACATCCTCTACCGGGAGCTGCTCGACGAAGGACGCGTCGACGTCGTGGGGTTCTACGGCCGCCGCGAGATCCGGCTGCTGCCGTCGCTGGTGCTTGTGCTCCTCGCGACGCTCGTCCTGGTCATGTGGCTGTACGCGCCGATCGACCGTCCATCGATCGCCCGGGGTGCCCGTGCCGTCGCGCTGTATACGTCCAACGTCGAGTTCGCGCGCAACTCGGTGGACTACTTCTCGTCCGGCGAGAACCCGCTGCTCCACACCTGGTCGCTCGCCGTCGAGCTGCAGTTCTACATGGTGTGGCCGCTGCTCTTCCTGCTCGTCGCCTGGCGCGCGCGCAACGACACGAACATGGACGGCGCCGACGACGGCATTCGTCGACGCGTCGTCCTCGGGATGGTGCTTCTTGGCGTCGTCTCCTTCGGACTGTCCGTGTGGCTGACGCGCACCGCGCAGCCGTGGGCGTTCTTCGGCATGCCGACGCGCATCTGGGAGTTCGCGCTCGGCGGGTTGCTCGCCGTCACCATGGGGACGCAGACCGACGCGAAAACCTGGCCTGCGACGATGCTCTCCGTCATCGGACTCGCCGCCATCGGATTTGCCGTCGCGACCTACGACCGTGTCACCCCATACCCTGGCGTCGCCGCCGTCCTGCCAGCACTTGGCGCGATCGCGCTGATTGTGGGCGGCGCACGCGCACCGGAGAGTTGGCCGAGCCGGATGTTGAGCGCGCCATGGCTGCGGTGGTTTGGACGGATGTCTTTCGCCTGGTACCTGTGGCACTGGCCACTCATCGGACTCGGCGGCGTGCTGTCGTGGAACATCGGCGTCCCGGGACGCCTTGCCTGGTCCGGCGTGGCGTTGGTGCTGGCCGTGCTGACGCACCGGTGCATCGAGTCGCCGGTTCGGGCGGGACGCATCCAGCTCTCCCGCAACACCCTTGCGTTCGCGGGACTGGCCACGAGCCTGATGATGGCGCTCATCGCGACGCTCGCGCTGGCGCGCGCGGAGCAACAGGTGCGGACGCCAGCGCAGAAGACTTTCGCGGCCGCGCGTGAGGACCGGATGCGGCACGACTGTTGGGCCACGACGGTCGAAACGCCAACCGGACCGTGCGAGTTCGGCGACAAGACCTCCACAACGACGCTCGTGCTCCTCGGCGATTCCCACGCCGAGCACTGGCTGGGGGGACTCGATCGGGTGGGGAAGGAGCGCGGCTGGAAGATCGTCGCGTTCGTGAAGGGCGGCTGTCCCGTCCCCGAGATGCCCGAGCTCACGCATCCGCGGATGAAGCGGTACTACCGCGAGTGCACGCGGTATCGCGAGGCGTCGGTGCAGAAGATCATCGCAATGCGTCCGCAGGGGGCGATCCTGTCGAGCTGGGACCACTACATGCCGCTCGACGGCTCGAAGAGTGACTGGCAGGTGACGCCGGAGGCGTGGCGCGATGGCTTGCGCCGCACCTATTCGCGTCTGACAGCCGCCGGCATCCCGACGGTCGCGATCCGCGGCACGCCGCGCACCTGGTTCGATGTGCCGCAATGCCTGTCGCGCCGAGCGGCGAAGCTGCCATTGTCGTTTGACTGCCAGTACGATCGCGCGACCGCGCTGTCTCCGATCTCGCGTCGGGCGCAGGACGAGGCAGCGCGGGGGTTGCCAGTGAAGTTCGTCGACATGAACGACCAGGTATGCCCGCCCGAATGGCGCCGCTGTCCCGTGACGCGAAACGGCGTTGTCGTCTTCACGGATGACAACCATCTCACACGCTCGTTCAGTGCCTCCACGGCACCCGTGCTGGGCGCGAGGTTGCAGGCAGCGTTGCTTGATGGCGTTCGCTGACGTCGTTCGCTGACGTCGATAACCAGCGTCGTTCGCCAACGTCGTTCTCTTCCGGCGGGCGTCACGGGTGTTCATCTTATCCGGCGAAGCTCCCGCCATTGTGCGTCAGCGAAGGACTTTCCCCCCCGCCTCCCCATGAACATCTCGATCCCGCTGCTCTGCACCGCAGTCGTACTCGCGATCCCCAACGTGCTGCACGGACAGACGCTCCGAGCCAAAGTGAACCAGTTGTTCATTTTTGGTTCTGGTGAAAACGCACTCCATCTCGGCGGGACCGCTGATCCCAACAACCCGCAGACGATCCGGAATCACGGCGATCACTTCGTCCCGGCGGCGGTGTCGCAGAACGGGTCGATCATCACCTTCCTGACGGCGGCGGCAGGGCAGAGTGTCTCGAACGTCCCGATCGGATCGACCAGCAGCGGCGAGACGTTCCGCTTCGAGGGTGGGGTGCCGGTCCGCACCTCGACATCCGCGGGACCGATCCTCGCCGAACGTTCGCAGACGCTGGGACGTGGACGCGCGATCGTCGGCGTGGGTCGCACGAGCGTCCCCTTCTCGTCACTCCGGGGCCAGGACCTGAAGAACCTGGACCTGACCTTCACGCATGAGAACGTGGATTTCGCCGGCTGCGATACGATCTCTGGCGGTCCCTGCGCCGAGATGGGGTTCCCGCTCCTCGAGAATGAAGTGATCGAAGTGCGGCTCGACATGGCCATGGACGTGACGATCACGTCGTTCTACGCCACGTACGGCCTGTTCGACAACCTCGACGTGAGCTTCATCGTGCCGCTCGTGTCTACCAGTTTCCGTGGGACGAGCGTCGCCAACATCGTTCCGTTCGGCGGCACCTCTGCGACGCACTTCTTCGAGGGGACACCAACGGCGCCAGTATTGTCCGCAACCCGCGCGGTCGAGGGCTCCGCGTTCGGCGTGGGCGACGTGGCGGTTCGAACCAAGCTGCTGGTGCGGCAGACGCAGAAGGCCAGCCTCGCGGTCGTCGGCGATGCGCGCTTTGCCACCGGTGATTCCGACGACCTGCTCGGCAGCGGCTACTTCTCCGCGCGCGGCGTGGCTGTCGTCACGGGCTCATTCGGCAACTTCTCGCCACATGTCAATGGCGGGTATCTCTTCCGCGATTCCGACGTCGCCAGCGACGCGGTGCTCGGCATCATCGGCTTCGACCAGCTCATGGCGCCGAACGTGACGCTCGCGATGGACGTCCTCAGCAGCCTGCAGGTGGGACCGTCGAAGCTGCGGCTTCCGGAGACGGTGCGAATCACGTACCCCTTCGACCGCACGGTGCAGCCCACGTCCATCCGGGAGATGCGCGACAACATCGTGGACGGTTCGGTGGGATTCAAGTTTTCTCATCCCACGGGGGCGACGGCCATCGTCAACGCGCTGGTGCCGCTGAGCACCGGGGGCCTGCGCGGCAAGACAGTCTTTACCGCCGGCCTCGAATACGCCTTCTAGCTTAGCGCACCTGCTCCAGCCGCCACCGGTCGCCGTCGCGGACGAAGGTCGCCTCGAAGGACGCCGGCTGGCGCTCTGAGCGCCCCGCCCGCGTGACGAATTCATAGGCGCCCGTCATCTTCGCGATGGCGGTGCCGCCGGTGACATCGAGCGTCGAGATGTCGAACGTCGCGCTCATCGTGCGGACGGAGGAGAAGAAGGATTCCCACGCCGACTGCTGCGCCGCGGTCATCGCCGGATAGACCTTCCGCACCTCGGCGACATTGCGCGTCCCGATCGCGCGCGCGTACGAGCGTACCACACTCGTGATTGCGATGCGCGGATCTGGCGCAGGCGGTGGGGGCGTCGGCTGGGTGTCCGCCCGTACCTCGGCGACGGGCGGCGGCGGCACGACGATGATCGGTGCGGGCTGGGTCGTCGGCTCTGCGGGTTGCGCTGTGGGCTGCTGCGTCGGCTGGCCAGCGCCCTGTTGCTGTGACGACGAGGTTGTCGGTGCGGCAGCAACCTTCGACGCCACCCGGGAACCTGTCGTGTTTTCCGCGGCGGGACGCCGCGGAGGCGCCTCCGGTGGCGGGGGCACGGCGGCGATGGTCGCGGCCGTGTCGGGTGCAGTCACCGTCGCTGCCGGCCGGACGCTGTCCGGTGCTGCCGCAGTCGCCGGAGTGCCCTGGACCATGGGGGCCGGGGTTGCGGACGAACGCATGTTCGCCTTGATGAGCGCGAAACTGAGCGCCACGATCGCCAGGGACGCGACGGACACCCCAGCGATGGTGAGTCGCCGTGTCGTCCGCTTCGACGCTTCCTTCTGGAGATTCAGCGAGCGTTCGATGCTGCTCCGCTGCGACACGGTGCGGGAGGCGCGCGGTGCGCCGAGGCTGTTGCGGATGGCGGCGAGGTCATTCGCCATGTCGGTCGCATTCGCGTACCGCTCGCCCGGATCCTTCGCCAATGATTTCTTCAGGACGCGGTCGAGCGCAGGGGGAAGCTCGGGCGCCGTTTCGCGCAGACTTGGCGGCGGGTCGCTGACGATCCGGAACAGGACGCGATGCAGCGTGTCCGCCGCGAACGGCTTGCTGTTCGTCAGCAGCTCGTACATCACCGCGCCAACCGAAAACAGGTCGGATGCGGGGGTCACCTCGTCGCCGGTGATGTTCTCGGGCGCCATGTAGTTCGGCGTCCCCATCATGATCCCCGTGCCCGTAAGGTTCGACGTGGACAGATGGACGACGCCGAAATCCATGATCCGCGCGTGGCCTTCGGCGTCGATCCGGATGTTCGCGGGCTTGATGTCGCGATGGACGATGCCGCGCCGATGCGCGTAGGACAGGCCGTTCAGGACATCCACGATGATGTCGATCTTGGCCGCGAGTGGGATGACCTGTCCGCGCTCCAGCAGCTCTTCGAGGTCGGTTCCCTCGATGAACTCCATCGCGATGTAGAGATGGCCGTCCGTCTCGCCGAAGTCGTAGATGGTGACGACATTCGGATGCTGGAGCGATCCGGCGGCCTGGGCCTCGCGCAGGAAACGTTGGCGCAGGCTCGGGTCCTGGGCCATCCCCTCGCTCATCACCTTCACGGCAACCGAGCGATTCAGGACCGGATCGATGGCCTTGTAGACGACGCCCATGGCCCCCTCGCCAACCTGCTCGAGGATGCGGTACTTGCCGATCTGGGTGACTGAGTCCGACACCGACGCCTGGGGTGGAGGGGCTCAGTGAATATCAATGCGGGACGCCGGTTGGCAACCGGCAAATCCGGTCACCGAGTCTCGTCGGCAACCACCGGGCGGACAAAAACATCGGCCGTCAGCCAGACCACCTTGGAAAAGGGGATCAGGATGGGCGCCGAGACCAGGATCCCGAGCGGGAACATCCATGTGATCTGGTCCCAGGGCACATTCGGCCACATGGAGACGAGCACGAGCATGAAGGTGACGGCGAACAGCAGCTCGCCCATCATGACACCAAAGAACATGGCGCCGCCGAAGTAGTGCCGGTCGCCGCGATTGTAGCGAAGGTTGCAGGACCGGCAGCGCTCATGGAGCGCCAGGTTCCATTTCAGGACGGGACCCTTGCCGCAGTGGGGACAACGCAGGCGCAGCATGCGCGACAGGGCGACGAGCCCGCGCGCGACGGAGGGCATTTCAAGCGGCGTATCAGTGGCGCGCCGCGGCAATTGTGCGGAAGACATGGCAGGACCTGAGGAATGCGCCGCGAAAGGAAGGACTTGCACGGTATGCGGCGCCCTGAAATATAACGCGATTGCCCCACCCTCAGGTGCGATACAGCGCAGCGCCCCAGTGCAGCCCCGACCCGAGCGCGGTGAAGCAGATCAGCTGCCCTCCCGTGATCCGGCCGTCGCGCACCAGCTCGTGGTACAGGATGGGAAGGGTGCCGGCCGTCGTGTTGCCATACCGCTCGATGTTGTGCGGCACCTTCTCCGGCGGGAGACCCAGGTTCTTCGCGACGCCCTCGATGATGCGGAGGTTGGCCTGGTGCACGAGCAGCAAGTCGATGTCCCCGATGTCGACTCCGGCCGCAGCGCACACCTGGCGGACAGCATCCGGCATGCGGGAGACGGCTTCCTTGAAGACCGCCTTGCCCTCCATCTGCGGCACGCGCAGCCCCTTGTCGATTTCCTCATGCGTTACAAACGGGCGATGCCGGAATCCTGCACCGGGCATGTACAGCGCCTCGATGTTGGAGCCGTCGCTGTAGAGCCTGGACGTGAGGAATCCGCGGCCATCGGCGTCGCGTGACTCGACCACCATCGCCCCGGCACCGTCGCCGAACAGCACCACGCGATCCCGAATCGCAGTGTTCGCGGCATACTGCTCCGGTGTCACGTCGGCGCGCCCGCGACCGATGGTCGAATCGAATCCGTTTTCCCAGGGCATGAACGGCGTGTGGACGTCGGCGCCGATCACCAGGAGCCGGCGGTGCTTGCCGGACTTGAGCAGGGAGTCCGCGAGGTCCAATGCGTACAGGAATCCGGAACACTGCTGGCGGATATCGAAGGTCGGGATCTCGCCGAATCCCATCCGTGCCTGAAGCACGGGACCATTGCCGGGGAAGAAGAAGTTTGGTGTCATGGTGGCGAACACCATGCCGTCGATGTCCTTCGGCGTGACCTTAGCCGCGGCCATGGCTCCCTCCGCGGCCTGCATCCCCAGCTCCGCGGAACCCTGTCCCGGATCGGCGTAGTACCGCTGTTCGATGCCGCTGCGCGTCCGGATCCATTCGTCGGACGTGTCCATGATCTTCGCGAGCGCATCGTTCTTCACTGCATGCGTCGGGACGCCGATGCCCGTCCCTGTAATGATCGTCGCCATGCCGTAAAGCTAGGCGGCGGCTAGTCCTTCGTGACCGCCCGCCTCGCCACCTGGGTGACGTACGATCCCTTGACATCCGACGCGCGCACCTGGCCCACGAGCGTCTGTTCTTCGGCGGTTGCGCCGGGGAGCCAGCGGACAAGCACGCGTCCCTTCGCGTCCGTGACGGCGCGTGCCGGAGTGACGCTTCCGGATTTCGACGCGAACGTCACCGGCGCGTCCGGCACGGGGTTGCCATAGACATCCGTCACCAGCGCGTAGAGTCGTTTCGCGCGCGTCTTCGGCGCCTTCTCGGCCGGTGCATCCTCGAACGACAGGTTCGCGGGGGATGCGGGGGTGGATACCGCGCTCACCTTGAGCAACTTCCGGATCCCTTCCACGTGCACCGCCAGCGAGTGCGTCGTCGCGGAGCGCCCCATCGTCCAGCGGATGCTTGCCGAGCCGGTGGAATCGGTGCGGGGGATCGTGTCGGGGACCGATCCCAGGGAGGGGGAGAGCACGATCGGAACGTTCCCAACGCCGTTCCCGAGGGAATCGAGGACGCGAACCACGATCGGTTTCTTTAATGCCGATCCGGCGGCCGCGCTTTGCCGGTCTCCGCTGACAATGACGACGTCCGCCGGTCCCCCCGGAAGCGCGCGCGCGGTGATGACCACCGGTGCGATCCGCGCCGACGCGATGCTGCCCACCTGCGCGCGCAGCCGCTGAACGCCGACCTTGCCAGCCAGGGTCCATCGCACACGCGACAGGCCCGTGGAATCGGTGCGCGCATCAACCACGTCGACTTCACCGCCATCGAGCGTCGTCCATACGACCGGCACGTCGCCGAGGGCGCGGCCGGTGGAGTCGGTCACGCGGATGCTGACGGAATCGGGGAGGGAGGTTCCCGCCGGTGCGCGCATCGAGTCAACGGTAGCGACGAGCCGCGTGTTCGCGGCGACGGGCTCGGACTCCGCGACGACCGTCAGTGCGCTGTCGAGGTTCTCAACGGTGACCACGAGCGATTGCCGGCCCGGATAGTCGGCCAGCGTCCACGTCGCGCGGGCGCGACCGTCGGCATCTGTGCGCGCGGTGTCCGGCTGGACTCGTCCCGCGCCATCTGCAGCGCGGAAGGTGACCATCTTGTTCGGGGCAGCCTCACCGCGGCGATTGGTCGCGCGGACAACGACCGGCTGCGCGAGGGCGCGTCCGGCAAGGGCGCGCTGGCCGGAGCCCGCGACCAGGTCGAGATTCGCGGCGGTCATCACGACGGAGATGGGGAGGTATCCCGACTTGCCGTCGATCCGCGCGCTCACGACGCTGCGGCCGGCACTTCGTCCCACGAGCACGCCGGCGGAGTCGAGCACCGCGACGCTGCTGTCATCGATGTGCCAGGCGGCGCCCGCCTGCGCCACGATGTGGCCGCGCGCGTCGAGCGCACGTGCGCGCAGCTGGAGGGGGCTGCCTTCGAGCACGGCGGCGGCAGTGTCTCCGGCGCTACTGGAGACGACAACCCCCGCCACTTTCTGGCGGACGACGATCCGCGACGTTTCGACGAGCGTGCCGACGACCACCGTCACCGTGGTGCTTCCCGGGCCGCGCGCGACAACCGCCCCGTCCGCACCGACCGTCGCGATGGTCGCGTCACCGGTGGTCCAGGTGGGGCGGGCGCCCACGAGGATGCTGCCGTTCTTGTCCGCGACCGTGGCGGCAAAATGGATGGTGTCGCCGATCGCACTCGCGGTGTCCACCGCCGGCTTCAGGCGTACCCAGGCCGCGCCCAGGTTGCCGAGGGACTGATGGGATTCGGACTTCCCGAGCACACCGTACGAGAAAAGCGCGGAGATGATCGAGACGAGAGCAGCGCCGGTGGAAGCGGCGACTGCCACTCCCTTGCCGACGCGCTGAAACCAGTACGCCCTGGTGGCGATGGAGGGACGACGCATGCCGTATATAGGACGGCAATTCCCCCCGATTGTCACGACGTGGCGGCCGCTCGCCGAGTGACGCGGGTCACGGCTATTCTTCGCGCACCTTCCTCCCGCCCAAGGCATGCGTAATTCCGCGTGGTTGAACGCGTTGGCACTGTTGTGCGTTGTCGCCCTCGCGCTTTTATATGCGAATCACGTCCCGCCTGTGGTGCCGGCGTCCGCCCCGCCGACGGAGTTTTCGGCGGAGCGTGCGATTGAGCATGTCCGGGCCATCGCGCAAAGGCCGCACCCCACCGGAAGTGTGGATCACGCCCGGGTACTGCAGTACATCACGACACAACTGGGCGCGTTGGGGATATTGACGTCCGTCCAGGCGGCCATCGGGATAGGGACGAAGTATCCGGTCGCCGGAGAAGTACGGAACATCGTCGCCCGACTCCACGGATCGGAGCCCGGCCCGGCCGTGCTCCTCATGGCGCACTACGACGGCGTGCCGGCGGCCCCTGCCGCGGGTGACGACGCCTCGGGGAGCGCTGTGCTCCTCGAGACCCTGCGCGCACTGAAGGCAGGCGGGACACTGCGCCACGACGTGATTGCGCTCTTCACAGATTCAGAAGAAGTGGGCTTGCTCGGCGCAGCGGCGTTCGCGCGCGAGCATCCCTGGGCGAAGGATGTCGGCGTGATCCTGAACTTCGAAGCGCGGGGAACGAAGGGCCCGTCGCTGATGTTCGAGACCGGTGCCGGGAACGCCGATGTCGTGAGTGTGTTGCGGCGCATTGGCGGTGCACGTGCGACGTCGCTCAGCACCGCGGTGTATCGCGCGCTGCCGAACGATACGGATCTCTCCGAGATGATGTTGCTCGGCAAGCCGGCCATGAACTTCGCCTTCATCGGAGGCGTCGAGCGCTACCACACCGCGGAGGATGATATCGAGCACCTGTCCGTGGGCAGCGTGCAGGATCATGGAGACCAGGCGGTGGCGCTCGCACGCGAGTTTGCGAATGGGCCGCTGCCACGCCCGGTGACGTCGGATGCCGTGTTCTTCGATTTCCCCGGGCTGGGGATCATCGCGTATCCCGAATGGCTGGCGATCGTGATCGCCGTACTGACGCTGGTGCTGGTGCTGCTTGCGGGGGTGCAGCTGCGACGCATGGGAGTAACCGTGGGAAAGGACGCCGCACTTGGTGCGACCGCGTTCGTTTTTTCGCTGCTCGTGGCATGCGGCGCGGCGTTCGGGCTCGCGACGCTGCTTGCGTCACTTCATGCGGGATTCGAACAGGGCGGGGCGCCACAATGGCGCGGGATCTACGCGGCTGCTGCCGTGCTCCTCACCGCCGCGGTAGTGAGCGCGACGTATGCGCTTGCGCGCAGGGTGGCGTCCGCGGCGGGCATCGCGCTCGGCGCGATGGCTATCGTATGCGTGGTTGCGCTCGGGGCGGCACTGGCGGCGCCTGGGGTCAGCTTTCTCCTCACGTGGCCCGCGTTCTTCGCGGCGTCCGCCAGTCTGGCGGCGCTGGTGATGCGATCATCCGTGATCGGCTTTGTGAAATCCTCGGTCGCGGTCACAGTGACGCTCTTCCTCATGGTGCCGACTATCTACCTGATGGTCTGCGTCGCTCTGGGGCTCGACGGGATTGGCGCGAGCGCGCTGGCAATCCTGACGACCATCTCGCTGTGGGTGCTCGCGCCGCAGCTGGAAGCGATGACCTCACGCAGCCGATGGATGCCCGCAGGGCTCGCGGCCATTGGTGCGACGGTGCTGGTAGCGATCGGGCTGGCAACGGTGCGAACGGACGCAGACCGGCCGGCGGGAGCGGCGCTCGTGTACGCCGTGGACGCCGACTCGCAAACCGCCTGGTTCGCCGGCAGCGGAACGACGCCCGCGGTGCGGGCATGGGTCGAACGGGTTGCTGGCGGGTTGCCCCGACAGGGTAATGCCTCCGCACCAGTGTGGCTGCGGCGCATGTATCCCGCGTCGCGGATCGCGCAGCTACCCCTGGCCGACATCGCGTCGCCGACCGCTGAGGTTTTCGGCGATACGTCGGCGGCCGGCATGCGCACCATGACCATCCGGGTCCGTGGCGGTGCTGGGGCGCGGTCGGTGGTGTTGATGGTCGAGGAAGGAAACGCCGATTCGCTGTACGTCGCCGGTAGGGTTGTCTCGCGGGCACGCTATCGCTCCCAGGGCGCACGTACGACGCTGGAGTTCATCTCGCCGCCGGATACCGGCTTCGTCATCCGGTTGTCACTGAGTTCGCAGGGTCCCGTGGCGCTTGGCTTGATGAGCCGCCATGCTCGCGCGGGTACGCCACCAGGAGTCGCGATGCCCATGCGTCCTTCGGGCGTCCTTCCGATCCAGCTTGGTGACGCGAGCTATGTGTATCGGCGCGTACAGATAGGCAGCAACTGATGTTCGGTGGGTTCCGGGCGCCCCCTGAGGCGCCGCTTTAGCTGCCGAACCACGCCGAAGGAGCAGGAAGAAGCGGGAAAGAGCAGGAAACGAATACGTACGTAGAAGCCCTACGTAATACCCGCGACGAGATACGCACCTGAGGACATAGTTGCGGGAATGGCCTGAGGAGAGAATGAGCGCGCTCGCAAACCTCACTCATTCGCTCAGGAGATTCTCATGGCTCGTTTCGTCAACACCCGTCGCGCGGTCTCGTTCGTCGCAATCGCAGCCACGGCCGCATGCTCCGATGCCATCCCCACCTCGCCAAGCGCCAGCGCGTCATCGGCGGCGTTCACCACGGAAGCGCTGTCGGAAGGGCGGGGCGTCTTCCAGCGCTACGTCGCCCTCGGCACGAGCGTGAGCATGGGTTTCCGCTCCGATGGCGTGCTCGCCGAGTCGCAGACCAGCTCGTGGCCGGCGCAATTGGCGAGGATGGCGCACCGCGAAATGACGTTGCCGCTCATCGATGGCTTTGGATGTCAGGCTCCGTTGCGGGCACCGCTGGCGAGCGGTGCGCGCATCAGCGGCGAGTCGGCTGCCGCTCCCCGCGGTTCCCTGGCGTGTGCCGGGAACGTGCCCGGGGTGCTCCCCGCACAGAACGTGGCGATCGTCGCCGCAACGACCCGGGACGCGCTCTTCACGACCCCCGAGACAACCACAGATCCGAACAATGGTCCTGCCTATGCGCGAGTACTCGCGCCAGGACAGACCCAGCTTTCCGCGGCCCTGGCGCAGAACCCCAAGATCGTCTCGGTGGAGCTGGGCGCGAATGAAGTCCTTGGATCCCGGAATGGCGTGGCTGTGCCGGGCGTGTCGCTGTTCCCGGTATTCGCGTGGGCACCACTCTACACGCGGCTTGTCGACGAGCTCGCGGCAGTCGCAAAGCACGGCGTCCTGGTTGGGCTGATCAACGACGTTGCGTCGTTCCCGGGGATGCGGCGCGGCGCCGAGTTGTACGCAGACCGCGCAATGTTTGCGGCGGCGTTCCATGTCGAAGTCGCGGCGGACTGTGACGCGAGCGACAACCTGCTCTTCGTACCAATTCGCGTTCCGGTCGCTGTCGGGACGGGCCTGGCCCGGCGCAATGCAGGGGCGACACCATTCGTCCTCAGCTGCGCAGGCGCGCCGTCAGCTACCACCGAGGATTATGTGCTGACGCCTGCAGAGCAGGCCATCATCAACACGCAGCTGGCTCAGATGAACTCCTACATCCGCAGCGAGGCACAGCGCATCGGCTGGGCGCATGCGGAGCTCGAGACACTCTATGGCGTGGCCAACGTGAAGGCGACGTACAGCGTCGTGCAGCAGATGACATCCGCCACCCCCTACGGCGCGCTGTTCAGCCTCGACGGGATGCATCCAAGCGCGCAGGGATCGCAGGTCATCGCGGATGCGGTGGCCCGCGCACTGGACGCGCGGTATGGGTTCGGGATCAGGAGTCAGCTCGTTGCCTCAGCGCGATAACAGCTCTCGGCTCTCGGCTCTCGGCTCTCGGCGCAGTTTTGCCGAGGCCAAGGCCGAGGCCGAGGCCGTTAGCCGAGGCCATTATGCCGTCAGCCCTTCCTCGCGCGCGACATCCTTCAGTGCGGCGCCGACTTCGGGTACCGCGCGCTCGGCGACGTTGCGGACCTTGTCCTTCGTCTCCGAGATCGCCTCGCGAGCCTTGTCCATCAGTTCATCGCGCTTGCCGCCCATGAGACGCGCTTCGCGAACGCTGGCCGGAAGCGTCATTCCGACGGCGAGACCAACAGCAGCGGCGACGACGCCGAGCACCATCGGGTTCTCCTGGAAGCTCTCCTCGACGTGGTGCGTGCCCGCGCGAGCCTTTTCGGCGACGCCATGCGCCACGCTCGACGCACCGGTGGTCACCTTCTCGCTCACCGCGCGCGCACCCGACGCCACCTTCTCGCCGGCGCCCTTTGCAGTGGACGCAACGCGATGCGCGACACCTTCGCGCTGGATCTCGGGAATCTGCCGTGAGTAGTCGATGGTCTCGGCGTCGGCCGTGTTGACGGCACCGTTGCCGCCGCGCAGCTCGGCGCGATAATCGTATTCCACTTCGAGCGCCGCGGATTCGTTGACATCCGAGCGCTTCTTGTTGAAGAGCAGCCAGCCGATCCCGCCTGCGATCATCGCCGCGGGGATGGGATTGTCGCGAAGGGTCGCCATCAGACCGCGGCCGGACTCCTCCGCCTTGTCACGCGCATTGCTCGCCATGTGTTTTACCCTGCCAATGGTTGCCTCGTGCACGCTGTCCTTCACGCGTTGCTTGAGGAGTGATGGATTGAGTTGAGCGCCGAGTGCCTCGACCGTGTCGCCGAGCCGCTCGCGCGTCCGTTCGATGTCCGCGCGGATTTCGTCCGTGGACTGGGTGCGACCGGCGTGGTTGCTCATGGGAGCTCCGTACCGCTGTTGCCGCCGATGCCGACCGACGGGCTCGTGTCTCCGATGGACGCGCTACTGCCGCCGCTGGTGCTGCTGGCGCCCATGCTCGATCCCACACCGGCGCTGCTTGATTCCACGGAGCGGAGCGTCGGGACTTCGCGGTCCGTCAGTCCGGGGCTATAGAGACGATCGTCCGCCTCGACGCTGCGTCGCGAGCTCTTGAGGAAGCGTGCGCCGATGACGCCAATCGCGAAGGCCGCGCCGATGAACACCGCCGGACGCCGGCGCGCGAAGCGCTGAACTTCGTCCGCCACCTGGCCGGGATCCGCGTTCTGGATGTACTGCGCCAGGCGATCGATCTGCTCCGCGGCCTTCTCGACGTACTCGCCGGCTACGTTCTGCTGCTCGTCCTTGAGCTGGCTGCTCGAGCTGAGCAGCGTGCTGGCGACGCTGCTGAGGGTGAGCGCCGCGTCCTTCTTGCCGGCATTGAGCCGCGATCGCGCCTCGGATTCCGCGCGATCCACCAGTCCCTGCGCGCTGCGCGCCGCCTTGTCCTTCACTCCCGCCGCGGACTGGGCGTCGTTGAGCCCCGAATCCACGCTGCTGCCAAGATTGTTCTCCATCGATCTGCTCCTCCGCGTCACGCGGTGAATTCGCGCTTGAATGCCTGGACTTCCTGTTTAGCCCACTGTGTATCCTCACGAAGCGTTCCAGCCGTCTCCGGAATGCCAATGGCTCCGTCCTTGAGATTTGCCATCGCCTTCTTCGCCATCATGGCAGCGGCGACGAGGAACACGACGCCGACGATCAGCGCACCCGCCCAGTAGTTGTCGATGAGATCGCCGAGGCCGATGACGAGGAACGCCGTCAACGCGAGCATGCCGGGGATCGCGACTCCGATCGCCAGGCCGAGCTTCGATGCAGCGGCGCCGAGACGCTGTCCGCTTTCCTTGAGCTCGGTCTTGGCCAGGTTCATCTCCTGGCGCATGAGGTGGCTGGAGTCGGCGGAGAGCCGCTTGAACAGCTCGCCAATCGATTCGTTTTGCGAGAGGCCATTGCCCCCTCGTCCGTCGCCGTTCACCCGCGCCGGGCGAATATCGCGTCTGTTGATGCTGTCCATCTGGAATCTCCTCGCAGTGACTGGTGGAAATGCACTCGCCGTTCTGTCTGTACTTGTGTCCGCAGTTGTGTCCGCAGTTGTGTCCGCAGTTGTGTCCGTCGTTTTGTCCGTCGTTCTGTCCGCAGTATGTCTCTCAACCCGAACAGCGCCGTCCTCCGGCTCGATCCGCGCGCCGCGGTTCTGGGCCCACGCCTGCGTGAACTCCGCGCCGAAGAGCAGGATCATCCCCGCGTAGTAGACCCAGACAAGGATCACTGC
>DASPMP010000033.1:0-7383 GCA_035626995.1 Gemmatimonadaceae bacterium | reverse complement strand
CAGAAATGGTCCGCAGTAGTGAGCTCTCTGGGTCTGCGCTCCCGGATGGACATCACCGACGGGTCGCAGCCAATGATGTGGGACACCGGCGATTTCGTGCTGATGGATTCGAGCGCGCAGATCATCGTGCGCCCCGCGGCCAGGACGTACACGGTCATCTCGCTGGCGCACCAGGTCTCGACGGAAGCGGCCGACTCGCTCGGAATCAAGATGAGCCTGACCGATGTGCAGCTCTCACTCGATTCACTCGGCGCAGGCGAAGCCATCGACGGCCGCCCGACCTTGCACTACCGCATGAAGATGGCGTTCACCCTCGCCGTGGATGCCGGGATCGACGAAGACATGAGCACGAAGTCCGAGTCGACCATGGACTACTGGCTGGTGAAGCTTCCTGAATCACTTGGCACGCGCGTCGACAACGACTTCCTGAATCGCGGGAAGCCGCCATTGCCGATGATGGCCGAGCTCTGGACCCGCCTTGGAACGCTGATGAATTCGCTGCCGCGCGACCTGACGACCGTTCGATCGCACGCGTCCGTCCGCGCGACGAACTCGATGTCTTCCACCGTTGTCGAGCACAAGACAAATGTCAGCAACATCAGCTTCGGCAATGTGGACACAGCGCTTTTCGCATTGCCCGAAGACTTTCGCGAACGGAAGAACGAGATGCTCGGCGACCTGTCGGACGGCACTGGCGCTGCTGTCGCGGCGCGTTGGCTGGCCAAGCGGACACCGTAGGGCTCTTGGCCGTCAGCTCTTGGCCGTAAGCTCTTGGCCGTTAGCCCTTGGCCGTTAGCCCTTGGCACTAAGCTCTTGGCAGTAAGCTCTTGGCAGTAAGCCCTTGGCAGTAAGCTCTTGGCAGTAAGCCCTTGGCAGTAAGCTCTTGGCAGTAAGCTCTTGGCAGTAAGCTCTTGGCAGTAAGCTCTTGGCAGTAAGCTCTTGGCAGTAAGCTCTTGGCAGTAAGCTCTTGGCCGTTACCAAAGATCCCTACCGCGCAGGCAGCGCGAAAAAGCCGATGGCCGTCGCAAGGATGCACGCCACGATCGTAGCGCCGATGTACGCGAACGCCTTGCCCGGCGCGCCGCCTGACAGCAGCCCCACCGTCTCCAGGCTGAACGCGGAGAAGGTCGTGAAGCCACCGCAGAAGCCCACGATGAGTGCGGCGTGCAGGACACGCGACGCGTCATGCGCGAGAAGCCAGCGCGAGAGCGCGCCGACGATCAGGCATCCCACGACGTTCACGACAAGAGTGCCTAGGGGGAACCCGGAGGACGCCGCACCCTGCATCGTGCGTCCCACGTAATACCGCAACACACTTCCCCCGGCACCGCCCAGCGCGATCGCAACGATCACAGGCACGCGTGTTCCTCGAGTGTGAGACTTGTACATTGAAACGGACCATGCGCGCGACGGCAACCGTCCTGTTCATCATGCTGGCCTCGGGCTGCGACGAGCGCGCTGTGGGCCGAGGCCCGATAGCCGATGCTGATAGCCGAGAGCCGAGGCCGAGAGCCGAGGCCGATACTGTCGTCCGCCTGGTGAAGCGGTACGTCACGCAACCAGCCGCCGTGCAGCGAGTGAGCGGAGCATTCACGGCGAAAGTCGCGCTGCGGTCGCTGGACTCCACCCTTGCCATTCGTGTGCTCGACAATCGCGGCGGTGAAGTCGTTGGCGTTCCTGTACGCTGGACCCTCGTCGATGCCGGCGACAGCGCATCGCTTCGCGTCATCGATGCGACCAGCGATTCCGCAGGCGTCTCCCGCGCCAGCTTCACTCCGGGCCTCTCCGCGGGCGTGCAGCGCGTCATCGCCGAAGTCTCCGGGGTGAGACGCATCGAATTTCCGGTCACCGTGCCAGCGCGCGCCAATCGCAACCTGCCGGCGGTGGTCACGCTGTGGTCAGGCGACGACACCACCGTCACTGCCGCGCTGCGTGATGCAGACGGAAACGCGCTGCACGGCGGCGAGGTCACCTGGGCCTCGACCGATACCAGCACCGCGCGTGTGGAGCGCGCCGCGGGCACGGATGCGCGTATCATCGCGGTCGCTGCCGGCAGCGCCGAGATCCACTCATTCGTCGAAGCCGGCAAGGTGCGTGGCACCACCCGCGTCACCGTGCGGCCGGTTATCCGCGGACGGATCGTCACCCTCGACGGTAGCGCGCCGCCACCATTGCGCGTCGCGATCCAGTCTGACGGGGTGCGCGACACGCTCGCCGCCGCGGGCGGCTCCGTCTCGGCGCGCATCCCGCTGGATCCCGATGCGGATGTCGTGCTGCGGGTACTGCTGCCATCTGGCGCCGCGTATCATGCCGGCGACGTTCGCGTGGGCGCACAGCGCGATCTACAATCCCTCACGATCGCACTCGTGCCTCGCCGGTTTACCATCGACGCGGGTCCATATCTTGGGCAGACCGTGGACATCGACGCTGCGGCCGCGATGCGCAGGGGCGGTCGGGGCGCTCCCTTCTGGCGCCTGGTTCCACTCTCGGGCGACACGCCGCGAAAGCTGCTCGGCTGGCGCGACGCCGACTTCCCGCTGCGCGTCGCGTTCAACCGCCAGCCATCGAATGGTCGGATGGACGCGGGCGATTCCACCGCATTCTGGGCCATCGCCGATCGCATGGAAGCGGACCTTGGCCGCGACCTGTTCACTCCTGCTCAGCCGGGCGACTCCATTCGCGGCACAATTGCGCGCGTCGAGCTGCGCCCTCAATCGTCGGAGGGACACACCTTCGTGGCGTGGGCGCAGGCCGGAGACGCACAGGAGGGAGTTCTCATATTCCGCGAGGCGGCGACGCTGCGCGACGCGCACGTGGTGACCCATGAGCTCGTCCATCTGGTGGGCTTTGGGCACGCCACTGGCTGGGCGACCGTCTCGCAGCCCGCCGGTGGAACAGCACAGCGGCTCACGGCCGAGGACGTCGCGTACATCCAGTTGGCGATGCGGTTGCGATCGCTGCAGGAGCGGACTGGAGCGCGGCCGGCGGTACCATAGTCGGCCTCGGCCTCGGCTATCGGCCTCGGCTATCGGCCTCGGCTCTCGGCTCTCAGCCCTCGGCACGCTATGTGACATATATCGCCTATAAGGAAGGAGTTTCAGCCACCTCAGCAGGCGATAAACCAAGTGAATCCAGCTCGAGTCCTTTGCGCCGCGGTCAGCATCCTGGCGCTCTCGGCGTGCAACAATAAGTACGAGCCCGGCGAATTCGACGAGGTCATGGGTATCTCCATGGGCTCGGTCCGGAACGCCGTCGCGGTCCGGCTCGACAGCATGAAGCCGCCGAGCTTCGTCCCGGAAAGCCGGTGGAAGCGGGTCCGCGCGCTGTACGCGCGCTGGGACAACGCTCCGCTGTGGCTGGAACCCGATGGCGTGCGCGACCGCGCGAACGCGTTGCTGAAGGCGCTCGAGGAAGCGCCGACCCACGCGCTCAGCACCGAAGCGTATCCGCTGGATTCGATTCGCCTCGTCGTGAACGCCGAGGACCTGGAGGAAAACACGACGCCGGAGAAGCTGGCGGCAGCGGACGTGATGCTCACGACCGCGTACGTCGCCTACGCCACGGACATGCTCATGGGGCAGGTGGATCCCAAGACGGTCTCACAGGCCTGGCACATCCCGACGCGCATGAGCGAAGTGGACAGCGCGCTCGTGCTGTCGCTCCAGAGCCCGGACATGGCGCAGGGACTCGCGCAGATGGCGCCGCAGGATTCCGGATACGTGGTGCTGCGACGGGAATTCGCGCGCTACAAGCAGATCGTTGCCGCGGGCGGCTGGCCGCAGGTGACCGGCTCCGGCGATGCAGCCAAGGCCATCGCGCTGACGCGGCTGAAGGCCGAAGGGCTTCCGGCGGATTCAGGGTTTGGGACCGACAGCGTGATCAAGCTGTACCAGGAGCGGCACGGCCTGACCATCAACGGAAAGCTCGACGCGGGAACGCTGCGCGCGCTGAATGTGCCGGCCGAGGAGCGCGCGAAGCAGATCGGCACCAATCTCGAGCGCTATCGCTGGCTCCCCCGTACCCTGGGACAGCGATACGTCGTGGTGAACGTCCCGGCATTTCGGCTCGAGGCGTTCAACAACGGCCAGAAGGAGCTCGAGATGAAGACGGTGGTCGGCTCCGAGTTCGAAGGGCGGTCGACGCCGGTGTTCAGTGACTCGATGGAGTACGTCGTCTTCCGGCCGTACTGGAACGTGACGCCGACGATCGCGCGCGAGGAGTTCTTCCCGAAGTATGGGCAGAACCTTCCCGAGGGCTACGAGTTCTGGAGCGAAGGCGGGGTGCAGCGCATCCGTCAGCGTCCCGGCGAGAAGAATTCACTCGGTCTCGTGAAGTTCATGTTCCCGAACAGCTTCAACATCTACCTGCACGACACCCCGGCGAAGTCGCTGTTCAAGCTGGCCGATCGGGCGGCGAGCCACGGCTGCATCCGGCTGGAGAAGCCCGACAAACTGGCGGAGTGGGTGCTGGGGTGGGACAATGGCCAGGTGCAGGCGGCGATGCACGGCTCGAACAACCGCACGGTGAGATTGCCCGCGAAGATCCCGGTGTACATCATCTACCTCACGGCGTACGAGCGCGACGGCCACCTGCACTTTGGGGATGACCTGTACGATCGGGACGAGGCGGTGGAGCAGAAGATGGACTCGACGAAGGTGCCAGTTGGGGCGGTAAAGACTTCAGCGGAGTGAGATCTCGGGTCTGAGAACTCCTTTGTTACCCACTGAAGGTGATAACCGAGCTTTGAGATCTGAGGTTTGAGGACCTCCACGTTCTCTGTTGTCAGAGCTCAGCACTGAGATAGTTGTAGAGAAGAAGCCCAGCGTCTGGTCAGCTATCTGCCTGCTGAATTCGACCAGCGATCCTCCTTACTGACGGAATGCCTGCTCCCTGCCCGTTGTGCCGGGCTCCCCGCTCGACGCTGCATCACAAGGGCACCGATCGATCGTTCTGGCACTGTCGCGGGTGCGACCTCGTTTTCGTCGCGCCGCAGGAGCGGCTGTCGTACGATGCGGAAGTCGCGCGCTACAAGCTGCACCGGAACGCGGACGACGACCCGAAGTACATCGCATTCCTGTCGCGGCTCGCCGATCCGGTGATCGCTCGCACGCCCCTCGGCGCACGTGGACTGGACTATGGCTGTGGGCCCTCGACGGCGCTCGCGCAGATCTTCACCGGCGCGGGCCGACCCACGGAATCTTACGACCCGGCGTTCCGTCCTGACGCGTCTGTGCTCGAGGGCACTTACGATTTCCTCACATGCTCGGAAGTCGTGGAGCACGTCCACGAACCATTCGCGCTCCTGGAACGGTTCGGCGCGCTGGTGCGCCCGGGTGGCGTCATCGGTATCATGACCACCTTTCGCGACCCATCGGTGCCGTTCGGCGAGTGGTGGTACGCGCGTGACCCGACGCACGTGTGTTTCTACAGTGAAGCGACCATGCGCTGGATCGCGCGGAGCCTGGGGTGGAGGGTCGAGCTTCCGGCGGCGAATGTCGGGCTATTCGCGATCGCGAAGCCAAGGGGAGAACAACCAGTTCTCAGCACTGAGTACTGAGGACCTCCAGGTTCTCTGTGCTCAGAATTCAGCACGGAGATAGCTGACCAGACACTGAGCGGTTTCTCTACAACTATCTCAGTGCTGAGCTCTGACCACTGAGCACTTGGCGGCCCTGAACGCTCAGTACTGAGTTCTCGGTTGATCACGTTCACACGAGATCACCGGACGCCGAGCTCTTCTGGGTACGGCGGACGGACAGGGAGAGATTCGAACTCTCGATACCGGGTTCACCGGTATGCCGGTTTTCGAGACCGGTGCCTTCAGCCACTCGGCCACCTGTCCAACAGAACTCGAAAGATAATGGGGCGGCTGGGGTTACGGGACTGCGGCCTCGGCTCTCGGCACTCGACTCGGCCCTCGGCTCTCGGCTCTCGGCTCTCGGCAGTAAGCCGTTGGCAGTAAGCCGTTGGCAGTAAGCCGTTGGCAGTAAGCCCTTGGCCGTAAGCCTTTGGATGTAAGCTCTTGGCCGTAAGCCCTTGGCCGTCAGCTCTTGGTCGTAAGCTCTTGGCCGTCACCCTGTGTAGGGGAACTCACCCCGCAGATCGGCAAATGCATGACACAAGCCTGCGCTTCCGCAACGTAGCTTTTTCACCATGCGCAGACGTCCACTTTGCCGTTTCCTGCTTGTTGCGCTCTGCGTCCTTCCCTTCACGGCCGGCGCGCAGGCGTCCCCCGTGGTGCTCCCCGCCCTGGCTGGAAGCACGCTGACCATTCGCGGCTCCACGACGGTGGGCAAACGATGGCACTGCTCGGCCGTCGGTGTCGATTCGCGGGTTGCGGTGGCTGAGCGGGAGGGGACCACAATCCCGGACGTCCGCGGAGTCACTGTGCAGCTACCCGTGTCCGCCCTCCGATGCCAGAGCGCACCGATGGAGCGGGCGATGCGTCAGGCGTTGAAGGCGGATCGCGATACCGCCGCACTCACCATCAACGGGCGCTTTGAGATCGCGGACGAATTCGCGCCTGCGCGGCCCGACGAGCGCGATCTCGTCGGCGCCCTTCGCGTCGCGGGACGCGAACGCAATGTGTTCCTGCGGGCGCACGTGTCCTTCGATCCCGATGGCAGCATGCGCGTGAAGAGCGTCGTCCCCCTGCAGCTGACCGACTTCGACATCACCCCGCCGCGCGTGCTGTTCGGCGCGGTGCGCGCGCGCGATGCCGTGACGGTCGAAGTCGAGCTGCTCTACCCGCGACCGAGCTTCAGCGCGACCAACATCACTTACTGACCGGGCGCGCGACGCTCGCGGAAGAATTCGCGAAGCAGCGCGGCGCTTTCGGCTTCATGCACTCCGCCCTGGACCTGCGGGCTGTGATTCAGGCGCGGGTGACGCAGGATGTCCCCGACCGACCCCGCCATCCCGGCCTTGTCATCCCAGGCGCCGAACACGACGCGGTCGAGCCGAGCGAGCACGATCGCCCCGGCGCACATGGCGCAGGGCTCGAGCGTGACATACAGCGTGCAGCCGCCGAGGTGCCAGCTGCCGAGGCTCTGTGCCGCCGCACGGATCGCAACGACCTCGGCGTGGGCGGTGGGATCCTGGGTGCGGATGGTGCCATTCCCCGCTTCTGCGATGACTGTCCGGTCTCGTACGACGACGGCGCCGACGGGGACGTCCCCGGCGTCTCGCGCCGCAATCGCGGACGCCAGCGCCGCCTGCATCCAGCTCTCGTCGTCGCGTGGGTTCATGGTCGGGCGGGAAAGAATCGAGTATGCTTAAGGCCTGACAGCGCTTCGGCTTGACAGCGTACCGGCTTGACAGCTTGACAGCTTTTCTGCTTGTCATGGAATCAAGCCGACAAGCCGACAAGCCGACAAGCCGACA
>DASPMP010000032.1:0-2967 GCA_035626995.1 Gemmatimonadaceae bacterium | reverse complement strand
ACACAATCAGCGGCGCCTTCTTCGGGATCTATCTCGCGCGCACCACGGGATGTGTCATTACCGGCAACGTCCTGACGGGACGCGCGGCCAGCAGCGAGGGGGACGCCGGCAATGGCATCCACCTCTGGACCACCCGGGACGTGGACGTCAGCGACAACAGCATCACCGGCCACCGCGACGGCATTTACCTGGAGTTTACCAACCAGGTGCGCGCGCGGCGCAATGTGAGTGAGCGCAATCTCCGCTACGGACTGCATTTCATGTTTTCCGACGACTGCGCCTACGAAGGCAACACCTTTCGCGCCAACCAGGCCGGTGTGGCGGTGATGTACACGAAACGGGTGGCCATGATCCGGAACAGCTTCGAGGGAAACTGGGGCGCCGCCGCCTACGGCCTGCTGCTGAAGGAGATCTACGACAGCGAGATCACCGGGAATACCTTCGCGCGCAATTCCACGGCGCTGCTCGCCGACGGGGCCACGCGGTTGCAGGCGCGCGGCAACCGCTTCATCGACAACGGTTGGGCGGTGAAGCTCATCTCCAGCACCGAAGACGCGCAGTTCACCGGCAATGTCTTCTCGGGAAACAGCTTCGATCTCGCGACCAATGGCCGGCGCAGCAACAATGTGCTCCACGGCAACTACTGGGACGCGTATGAAGGCTATGATCTCAATCGCGACGGCATCGGCGACGTGCCCCATCGTCCCGTGCGACTCTTCTCGTTACTGGTGGAACGCAGCGAGCCCACCATGATCATGCTCCGCAGCCCGCTCATCGCGCTGCTTGACCGCGCGGAACGCCTCATCCCCTCACTCACCCCGGAGACGCTGATGGACTCGGCTCCCCTGATGCGGAGGCCGCAATGATCGAAGTCCGCGGTCTGCACAAGCGTTTCGGTGCCCTGCAGGTCCTCGCCGGTGTGGATCTCACCATCCGGCCCGGCCGAATCACCGCCGTCGTCGGGCCGAACAGCGCCGGCAAGACCACGCTGATCAAGACCATTCTTGGTCTCACCCGGAGTGATGCCGGCGTCATTCGGCTCGATGGCCGCGAGATCGATCCTGCGGGACGGTATCGTGAAGACGTCGGATACATGCCCCAGATTGCCCGCTTTCCCGACAACCTGACCGCGGCTGACCTGTTCAGGATGATGCGCGACCTGCGCCATGGAACCCGGCGCGACGAAGAGCTTCTCGACACGCTTCGCCTCCGCGAGCATCTCGACAAGCCGCTCCGGGTGTTGTCGGGTGGCACTCGCCAGAAGGTCAACGCGGCGCTCGCATTCCTGTTCGCGCCGTCGCTGATCATTCTCGACGAACCCACGGCGGGGCTGGATCCGCTGTCTGCCGGTGTCGTCAAGGACAAGGTCATGGCCGAGCGGGAGAAAGGGCGCACCTTCATCCTGACGACGCATGTCACGAGCGATCTCGAGGAGCTGGCAGACGACATCGCGTTCCTTGTGGATGGCCGTATCCGCTTTTCCGGGGCGGTGACGATGCTCAAGCGTATGACCAGGCAGCTCAGCCTGGAGCGCGCCATCGCGAGAGTGATGGAAGGAGACCTGGCTGCATGAGGACCGTCGTGAAAATCGCCGGCTATGGTGCCCGTGACCTGCTGCGGAGCCGCTGGCTGCTGGCCTATGCTGGTTTCTTCGCGGTCGCATCGTTCACGCTGCTTCGTTTCAGCGATGGCGAGACGAAGGCGCTGCTCAGCCTCGTGAACGTGGTGCTCCTCATTGTCCCCCTCGCGAGCGTGATCTTCGGAACGATGTACCTCTACGCCGCGCGTGAGTTTGTCGAATTGCTCCTGGCCCAACCCATCCGGCGTCGGCAACTGTTCGCCGGGCTGTTTGCCGGTCTGAGTCTGCCGACTGTCCTTGCGGTGGTCACGGGGCTACTCGCGCCGATGGTGATCATGGGCGTCTCGCGCAGCGGCCTCGCGATCGCTGGATGGCTCGCGTTCGTGGCAGCTGTGCTGAGCATCGCATTCACCGCCATCGCCGCGGCCGTCGCGTACTTCGTGGACGATCGTGTACGCGGGCTCGCCGCGGCGCTGGGCATCTGGCTGCTGCTCGCCGTTGTCTATGACGCGGCCGTGCTGATGGCGGCCGTGCAGCTGTCGGACTATCCGCTCGAACGACCGTTGCTCGCGGCCATGTTCGCGAATCCCATCGACCTCTCGCGCCTGCTGCTCCTCCAGCAGTTCGACACCGCCGCGCTCCTGGGCTACACGGGCGCATTATTCCAGCGTTTCCTCGCTGGCGCAGCGGGGGGCATCGTGGCGGTCAGCGCCCTCGCGGCGTGGATCGTGCTGCCAACGCTGGCAGGCGCTCGGCTCTTCCAGCGAAAGGACTTCTAGCACACGTCATGGAGTGGTTCGTCAAGGCATTCATTCGCGCGAGCGTCGCGTGGTTCGCGCTCGGCATCCTGCTGGGACTCGTGATCGCGGCGTATCCGCCATGGGTCGCCTACCGCCCCGCGCACGCGCACATGACTGTTGTAGGATTTCTCACGATGATGGTGTTCGGCGTGGGATACCAGCTGCTGCCGCGGCTCTTCGGTCATGCGCTGTATAGTCGTGGTCTTGCCATCGCCCATGTGTGGCTGGCGAATCTGGGCCTCGCCGGGATGATCATCGGGTTCTTCATGCAGCCGCACGTGGGCAGCCGTAGCGCTCCCGTCACGGCGACCGGCGGAATGCTCTTCGCGCTGGGCGGGCTTGGGTTCGCGTACAACATGTGGCGAACGTTCAACCTGGCTGACGCACGCGCACGGGCCCGGGCAATGGACAAGGCACTCCCCACTCTGAATCAGGATCAGGGATAGCGCATCGCAGTCACGCGTACACCCCCCGCAGGCGGTGTGCAGTAGCAACGCGGCCAATGCCGAGCATGTACGCCGCCGTCCGCAGCGTCACACGATGCTGCGATGCGAGCCGCAGGACATCGTCGAAGCTTCGCGTCATGAT
>DASPMP010000031.1:0-2836 GCA_035626995.1 Gemmatimonadaceae bacterium | reverse complement strand
CCGACAAGCCGACAAGCCGACAAGCCGACAAGCCGACAAGCCGACAAGCCGACAAGCCTACCGTGTCCCAAACAGCCTGTCGCCCGCGTCTCCAAGCCCCGGCAGGATGTAGCCGTGCGCATTGAGCTCCCGATCCAGCGACGCCGTGTAGATCAGGACTTCTGGATGCGCCTGGGTCAGGCGACGAACGCCTTCAGGCGCGGCTACCAGACACAGAAATCGGATACGCGTCGCGCCGGCGCGTTTCAATGACGTCACCGCGGCGGCCGCGCTGCCGCCGGTCGCGAGCATGGGATCCAACACGAAGAAGTCGCGTTCGGACGCGTCCCCAGGGACCTTGAAGTAGTAGTCCACCGGCTCGAGCGTGTCGTGGTTCCGGTACAGGCCGATATGGCCGATCCGCGCGTTGGGCACCAGGCGGTCGATCCCTTCCACCATCCCGAGGCCAGCGCGCAGGATTGGCACGAGCGTCAGCTTCTTGCCACTCAGTTGCCTGCCGGTGGTGGACTCCAGGGGCGTCTCGACCGTGGTCTCCTCGAGCGGGATATCGCTCGTGGCCTCATATGCCATCAGCATCGCGATCTCCGACACCAGCTCCTTGAACATCTTGGTCGGTGTGGCGCGGTCCCGAAGGATGGTCAGTTTGTGCTGCACCAGCGGATGGGAAACGACCCGCAAATTCGGGAAATCAGAACTGGTGTCCATCCGCGAGAAGGTACTAGGTTCTCCGGGTGCACGTCACGTTCTCCGGCGCCGCCCGCGAGGTGACCGGCTCCTGCCACCTGGTCACCGTCGGCGAACACACGATCGCCCTCGATTGTGGGCTGTATCAGGGGCGGCGCGCGGAATCCCGCGAAAAGAACATCAAGCTGCCCATCGACCCAGAACGCTTGTCGTCGATCGTGCTGTCACACGCGCACATCGACCACGCCGGCCGGCTGCCATTTCTGACGCGCAACGGCTACTCGGGAACCATCTGGGCGACCGCCGCGACGCGCGACCTGTGCGGCATCATGCTGGCCGATTCCGCGCACATCCAGGAGAAGGACGCGGAGTTCCTGCGTCGCCGGGGACAGGAAGCCGCCGAGCCACTGTACGGCGAGAAGGACATCGGCCCCATGATGCAGAAAATGGTCGGGGAGCCATACGGCCGGATTTTCCAGGTCGCCCCCGGGGTTCGCGCCACCTTCCTCGACGCCGGTCACATCCTCGGCTCGGCGTCCGTCGTCCTCGACTGCACTGAAGGCTCCACCACTCGCCGCCTCGTCTTCTCTGGGGACATTGGGCGCTGGGGGCTGCCGATCATTCGCGATCCGCAGGTGCCGAATGGGGCGGACTGCGTCATCATGGAATCCACGTACGGCGACCGGGAGCACCCGCCGTTCACCGACATGCGCGAGCGCCTCAGCGCGATCGTGAAGGATGCAGCCGCGCGGGGCGGTCGTGTGCTCATTCCTGCATTCGCGGTGGGACGCGTCCAGGAACTCGTTTACGATCTGCACGCACTCGTCCGCGAGCAGGCCATTCCGGCGATTCCCATCTATATCGACAGCCCTCTGGCCGTGGACGCGACCACCGTCTTCGGCATGCATCCCGAAGTGTTCGATCGCACTGAGGACATGGTCCAGCGCGTTCAGGATCTCTTTCGCTTTGATCTCGTGCACTACACGCGCGACGTCGCGGAGTCCAAGGCACTGAACACGCAGCGCGGGCCGATGATCATCATCGCGGCCTCGGGCATGTGCGAAGCCGGCCGCATCGTGCACCACATCGCCAACGGTGCTGCCGATCCGCGCAATACGATCCTCATCGTGGGATTCCAGGCAGAGCACACCTTGGGGCGTCGCATCGTCGAGAAGCGACCGATGATCAAGGTCTTCGGCGACGAACTTCCGTTACGCGCCAGGGTCGAGGTGCTCAACGGCTACAGCGCGCACGCCGATCGCCGCGAGCTGCACAAATGGATCGATGGCGTGAATACGGAGCGGACGAAAGCGCCGGTCTATCTCGTTCATGGCGAACCACCTGCTCAGGAGTCCCTGGCGAGCCAGCTCGCCGAGCGTGGATACCGCGCGTCGATTCCCGCGCGCGGCGACCGGGCAGACTTTTGAGCACGTCAGTCACGCCGGCAACCGGAACGAAAGCACGCCATCGCATCATGGCGGCCGCGCGGGATCTCGTGGCGCGAGGTGGCGCGGCCGAGCTCAGCATGGGTGACGTCGCGGTCGGCGCCGGTGTCAGCAAGGCGCTGGTCCACTATCACTACCGCGACAAGGATTCGCTGCTCCGCGCGCTGGTGCTGGACACCGGAAACGCGATTGCCACGCGCGCGCGCGCCGCGCTCACCAAACCGGCGGGCGGTCACGCGCTGGACGAGTACTGGTCCGCTGTCGAGACGGAGCTCCGCACAGGCGATCTTCGCGTGCTGATTTCGCTCGCCGAGTACGACAGCGAGGCCGTGCGTTCTGCCGCGCGGCAGGTCGCCGCCGATCGTCGTGACCTGACGGCGCAGCAGCTCACGTCGGTGCTCAACCAGCTTGGCCTCACGATGCCCGTGCCGGTTGCGTTGCTTGCCGACACGGTACTTGCATTCCTTGACGGACTCGCGATCGCGGTCGCGCTCGACGCCGATCGCGATCCACGGCCGGCGTTCGACGTCTTCTGGTTGTCACTGCTGACGCTGGCCGAATGACCCTGGGACTTCACTGGCACCAGCCGGTGCCCAGACCACGTCGCTCACTAATTTCCGTTCGCATGCAGTCAGGTGAACCCACGCGCCGCGATTCGCGGCCTCTGGGGTGGCGTCTCGCGAAAACCGCGGTGCTGCTCCTGTTCG
>DASPMP010000030.1:0-18587 GCA_035626995.1 Gemmatimonadaceae bacterium | reverse complement strand
CGAGGAGCTTGCGGCGCTCGATCCCGACGCATCGAAGGCGGAGCTGAACGCCGCACTCGACGAAGTACGGCTGCATTACGACACCGAGGGACATGGGGTCGAGCTGCTGGAGATCGGCGGCGGGTGGCAGATCCTGACGCGACCGGAGTACACCGAAGCCATCGAGCGTGCGCAGCTGGCGGCTCGTCCGCAACGGCTCTCCGCCGCGGCGCTGGAAACCCTCGCGATCATCGCATATCGCCAACCGATTGGGCGCGCCGAGATCGAGGAGATCCGCGGCGTGAACGTGGGTGGCGTCCTCAAGTCGCTGCACGAGCGTGGACTCATCGACGTCGTCGGCCGGGCAGAAGGACTTGGCCGGCCGCTGCTGTACGGGACGACGGGGTTGTTCCTCGAGCATTTCGCGCTGCGGCATCTCGAAGAGCTGCCACGGGCGGACGAGCTGGCGGTGGCGCTGCGTCACATGCCGGCGGACACCGCGGATTCCACCGCCGTCGCGCAGGAATCGCCGGCGGAGAGCTGATGCGTCTCCAGCGGGCCCTCGCGCGCGCCGGCGTTGCCTCCCGTCGTCACTCGGAGGAGCTGATCGCAGCGGGCCGGGTGAGCGTGAACGGCGTCGTCGCGCATGTGGGCCAGAGCGTGGAGGAGACGGACGAGATCCGAGTCGACGGCAAGGTCATCAAGTCGGCGCCAGTCATGGCCGTGTGGCTCCTCCTGAACAAGCCGTCCGGTGTGCTCACGACCCGCTCCGATCCGGAGGGACGCAGGACGGTGTTCGACCTCGTCAAAGACGTCCCTGGGCTGACGTACGTGGGACGGCTGGATTACATGACGGAGGGCGCGCTGATCCTTACGACGGACGGCGCGCTCGCCAACCGGCTGACGCACCCGCGGTACGAAGTGGAGCGCACCTACGTCGCAACGGTGCAGGGACCCGTCGAATCGGCTGCGCGCGCGGCGCGCGACGGCGTTGAGCTGGAGGATGGCTATGTGCGCCCGATCTCCGTGGAGGCGCGGCGGATTGGTCATGGCCGCTCCGAGTTCGAGATCACGATTGCCGAAGGCAGGAACCGCGAGGTGCGACGCCTTTGCGAAGTCCTCGGCCTCACGGTGGAAAAGCTGGTGCGCGTGCGGTACGGCCCCGTCCAACTCGGTGACCTCCCGGTGGGAAAGAGTCGTCCACTCACGCGGTCCGAAATCGCCGCAATTGCGGGAACTCCTGAGCCTGCCGGACGGTCCTATTCTTGATGGATGCGACGAGGTTACTTCGCTCGTCATCGGTCACTCGCACTGAAACCCTGAACGCACGGAGCCTTCGTGGCTACACGAACGCCGCAGCAACAGCAACAGTCCACGGTTGACTCGCGGCTGGTGCAGGATGTCAGCCGGCAGGTCGCCAAGCGCGTGGTCGGCCAGGAGTACATGGTCGAACGCCTGCTCATCAGCCTCCTCACCGGCGGACACGTGCTGCTGGAGGGGGTGCCGGGACTGGCGAAGACGCTGACCGTCCGCACGCTCGCGGAGACCATCGACACGAGCTTCAACCGCATCCAGTTCACCCCCGACCTGCTCCCCGCGGACGTGATCGGGACGCAGATCTACGACCAGGCGACCGGCAGCTTCATGGTGAAGAAGGGGCCGATCTTCGCGAACATCATCCTCGCCGACGAGATCAACCGTGCGCCCGCGAAGGTGCAGGCCGCGCTGCTCGAGGCGATGCAGGAAAAGCAGGTGACGATCGGCGGGACAACCCATGTCCTCGAGGAGCCGTTCCTCGTGCTGGCGACGCAGAACCCCATCGAGCAGGAGGGAACGTATCCGCTGCCGGAAGCACAGGTCGATCGCTTCATGTTGAAGCTCCGGGTCGGTTATCCCTCGCGCGATGAGGAGAAGGAGATCATGCGCCGGATGGCAGGGGGCGTTCCGATCAGCGTGGAGGCGATCGCGTCGCCGAAGGCGATTCTCGACACCCGGAAGCGGATCGCGGACCTGTACATGGACGATCGCATCGTGGATTACATCGTCGACATTGTGCATGCGACGCGTGAACCGAAGGCCGCGGGGCTCGAGGACCTCGTTCCGCTCGTGGAGTTTGGTGCCAGCCCGCGCGCGACGATCTCGCTGGCCCAGGCGTCGCGCGCACACGCGTTCCTGCGCGGGCGCTCGTTCGTGACGCCGGACGACGTGAAAGCGATCGCTCCGGACGTGCTGCGTCATCGCGTGTTGACGACGTACGAGGCCGAAGCGGAGGAAGTCACGAGCGACGACATCGTGCAGAAGATCCTCGCGCACATCGAGAGTCCGTGATCTAGATGGCAGGGCACCGGCGCTCCTCGGTCATGCGGACCGCGTCCTGGCGCGGGCACTCGGATGTGGCCCCCGGTCAGGCGCTGCTCGTCCCGCGTCCGCGCGTCGGTGTGCCGCCGGACATTCTCCGGCAGGTGAAACTGCTCGAGTTGCGCACGCGCGGCCTCGTCAACTCGCTCTTCTCCGGCGAGTATCGCTCGGTGTTCAAGGGACAGGGAATGGAGTTCGCCGAGGTCCGCGAATACCAGCAGGGCGACGAAGTGCGGAGTATCGACTGGAACGTGACGGCGCGCATGCGTCGGCCGTACGTGAAGCGATACATCGAGGAGCGCGAGCTGACCGTCATGCTCGCCGTCGATCTCTCGGGGTCTGAACGGTTCGGGACGCAGCGCCGGTTCAAGAGCGAGCTCGCCTCGGAGCTGGCGGCTGTCCTCGCGATGTCCGCCATCCGGAACAACGATCGGGTCGGCACGCTCCTCTTCACCGATCGTGTGGAGCATGTCGTTCCGCCGCGGAAGGGACGCAAGCATGCCCTGCGCCTGATGCGCGACCTGCTTGCGTTCCAGCCCGAAGGACGCGGCACCGACATCGCCGGCGCGACGGAATACCTGAACAAGATGCTCGCGCACAAGACGATCATCTTCCTGGTCAGCGATTTCATGGCGCCGAACATCGAGCGGCCACTGAAACTGCTCGCGCAGCGGCATGACCTCGTCGCGGTCACCGTGGAGGATCCGAGTGAGCTGGAGCTTCCCGACGTCGGGCTGGCGCGGCTGATCGACCCCGAGACGGGGGAGACCATCGACGTCGACACCAGCGATCCGAAAGTGCGCGAGGCCTTCGACTGGAACGTCAACGAGGAGCGCGAGCAGCGGAAGCACCTGCTGCGCCGGCTGGCGATCGACGAAGTGCTCGTACGCACTGACGGCAGCATCGTGGAGCCGCTATTCCGATTCTTCCGGAAACGGGAGACGAGGACGCGATGAGACGCCTGCTGCTCATGCTCTTCGTTCCGTCGACGCTCGCGGCACAGGCTGCGGCCGCGCGCAACACGGTGTCCACCGGCGTGACGATGTCCAAAGACACCGTGACCGTCGGGGAACCGTTCGAGGTTCGCGTCCGCGTGCGCGCGCCGTACGACGCGCAGATCAACTTTCCGGACAATCCGGACACCAGCGGCACCGTACAGGCGCGCGATCCGCGAGTGATCGTCACGACCGACAGCGTCGACTGGCTCGACCAGACAGCGATCTATCGCCTGTCCGCATGGGACATTGGGAGCCAGCCTGTGCGCATCGGCAACATCACGGTGACGTCATCGCTCGCGAACAGCCGAGGGAACCAGCCAATCGACATCGCGTCGGTGCACGTGTTCGTTCGCTCGGTGCTTCCGGCGGACAGCGCGCTGCGGGTGCCGAAACCTGCACGACCGCTATGGGAGACCAAGGCGTTCCCCTGGTGGCTCCTCGCGGTGCTCGCCGCACTGATCGCGCTGGGACTCGGCGTGTGGTGGTGGCTGCGCCGGCGTCGGCGCCCGAAGCCGGCGATCGTGATCGACCCGTACGTGCGCGCGCAGAAGGAATTCACGCGTCTCGATTCCATGGGGCTGGTGGACGCCGGTGAGCGCACGCGATTCGTCGCGCTCGTGGTGGAAATCCTGCGCGACTATATGGCCGCGCGGTTCCCGGACGGTTCGCTCGCGCTGACCAGCCGTGAGCTCGTGTCGAGCCTGCGACGGCACTCATCAGTACCAGTGGAACGGCTGTCGCGGGTGTTGCACGAGGCGGACCTAGCCAAGTTCGCGGCCTTCGCGCTCACCGAGGATCGTGCGCGCGCGCTCGCCCGGGACGCGCGGAAGATCGTCGAGCAGGAGCATGTGGCATCGCAGCCGGTGCCGGAACCGACGGAGCGCGCGGCATGATCGACTTCGGCGTCATGCAATTCGCATCCCCCTGGGCACTGCCATTGCTCCTCGCGCTCCCCGCGTGGTGGCTCTGGCGCCGGCGTCGGAAGCCGCAGGCAATCCTGTTCTCGCGCGTCGCCGCACTTGCGAAAGGACCGCGCGCGGGGCGTGGGGTCACGCGGCTGCTCTTTCTCCTGCGCAACCTCGTGCTCCTCGGCGCGGTGCTGGCGCTCGCGCGTCCCCGCAGCGGCGCACGCGCGGAGGATGTCACCAGCGAAGGGATCAACATCGTCATTGCCTTCGATATCTCCAGCTCCATGCTGGCGCAGGACTTCCAGCCGCAGAACCGGCTCGAAGTCGCGCGCGAGAAGGTCAAGCAATTCGTCACGATGCGTCGCAGCGACCGGATCGGCATCGTCGCCTTTTCCGGTGAGGCGCTGACCCAGGTGCCACTCACCACCGACTATCCCGTGGTGCAGTCGGCGATCAACAACCTGCAGCCAGGCCAGCTGGAGGACGGCACTGCCATCGGGACTGCCATCGCGACCGCTGCCAATCGCCTGAAGGACGCGCCGGGATCGTCGCGTGTCATGGTGCTGCTCACCGATGGCGTCAACAACCGCGGCTCGATCGATCCACGCACGGCCGCGCGTGCGGCGCAGGCAGTAGGGATTCGCATCTATACCATCGGCGTGGGCACGGAAGGAATGGCGCCGGTGCCCGTTGGACGCGGTCTGTTCGGGCTGCGCTACGAGATGCGGCCGGTGGAGATCGACGATGCGCTGCTCACTGAAGTCGCACGCAGCACCGGCGGGCGGTATTTCCGCGCGCGCGATGCCGCCGCGCTCGATCGCATTACCCGGGAGATCGATCGCCTGGAGCGCGTCCCGATGCAGACCCGCACGTACGTGCGCTTCACCGAGCTGTATCGCTGGCCGCTGCTGCTCGCGCTTGCGGCATTCACGGCAGAGATGCTGCTGGCGGCGCGCCGGGGGCCGCTCCCCGCATGATGCCCGTGACGTTCGACTACCTGTGGCTGCTGCCGCTCGCGATCGTATTGCCGATCGCCACCATCTGGCTGTTGCGGCGAACGGACAAGCGCCGGCGCGAACGACTGCAGCGGCTTGGCGATGCGACCGTCATCAGTCGGCTGCTGCCGCCGAATGCGTTCCAGTCGCGGCGGTGGCATATCGGTCGGCTGGCCGCGGCGGGCGCGCTCATCGGCGTCGGCGCGGCGGGGCCACGATGGGGAACGGAGCAGACAATCGTCCGCTCTCGCGGAATCGACATGGTATTTTCGCTCGACGCATCGCTGTCCATGATGGCGACGGACGAGCGTCCCAACCGGCTGACGCGCATGAAGCAGGAGGTGCGTCGGTTGCGTGCAATGTCTGCCGGTGATCGCGTCGGGCTCATCGCGTTCGCCGGCCGCAGCTACGTGTTGTCGCCCCTCACCGTGGACGCCGGAGCACTCGACCTCTTCCTCGACAACCTGGAGCCATCGGTTGTCGGCCAGGCCGGCAGTTCCCTCGCGAAGACAATTCGCCAGGGAACTGATCTGCTGCTGCTCACAAAGACAGGTGCGGATCGGGCGCTCGTCGTCATGAGCGATGGCGAGGCCTTCGAGCCCGTCGAGGATATTGTGGCGGAGGCGAAGCGCGCCGGGGAGCAGGGAATCAACCTCGTTACCGTAGGATTCGGGACCCCCGAAGGCTCGAGAATCCCGATCCGCGAGAACAACACGAACAGCTTCAAGCTCGACGAGAACGGACAACCCGTGGTGACGCGTTACCAGCCCGACCTCCTGCAGGCGGCCGCTCAGGCCGCGAACGGCACGTTCATCGACGCCTCGCAATCCGACAAGGCCACGCGCGTGCGCGCGGCGCTGGCCTCGCTGCGGCGACAGCAACGGGTGGCTGCGGCCGGTGAAACGAAGACGCCGCGATTCCAGTGGTTCCTGTTGCCGGCAGTGCTGCTGTTGATTCTCGATACGCTCCTCGCCGAGCGGCGTGGCCGGCGCGCAAAGGTCACGGTGGCGGCGCGCGAGCCAGCGCTCATCGCGACGATGCTGCTGCTGTTCCTCGCCGGCTGCGCGCGTGGTCCCAACGCCACGGCGGCGGCGCGAGCCTACCACGCGAAGGAGTTTCCGCGCGCCGCGTCGATGTACCGCGGGTTGATCAACAGCGGCGATCGTTCCGTGACGACGCTGTACAACTACGGCACGTCGCTGCTGGCCGCGGATTCGCTGGCCCAGGCCGCCGAGGCGCTGGAACGCGCCGCGGAATCGAAGGATGCGGAGCTCCGTTATCGCGCGCTGTTCAACCTTGGACTCGCACACCTCCAGCGCGGACTGGCGTTGCCCCAGCAGCAGGCCGACGAGCCGCTGGACGCCGCGCTCGCCGCATACAAGAAAGTCCTGCTGTTGCGGTCCGACGATGGCGACGCGAAGTGGAACTACGAGCTCGCGTTGCGGAAGAAGCAGCAGGGGGGCGGCGGAGGTGGCGGGGGTGGCGAGTCGGATCCCAGCCCATCGCCGGAATCGAATGCACCCCGCCCGAGTGGCGGCCTGGGCGAGCGCCAGGCGGAGCAGCTGCTCGGGAGCGCAGCCCGCGAGGAACGTGATGTCCAGGCGAAGCGGCAGCGGCAGAATCGTGTCGAGCCGCCTCCGGGTGGGAAGGACTGGTAGTGCTCGGCGTTCTCAGTGTCCTCGCACAGATGGCGATCGTCGCCCACGTTCCGGACACGGCGTTCGCGTGCGACGCCCTCGATGTCACGGTCGCGGTCAGCACGAGTGGCTCGCGGATCCCGCGGCTGGTAACGCCATCGCTTGGTCCCTTCGATGTCCTGCGGAACGACGCTCCCCGGGTGCGTTACAATGCGACGGCGAACACCCTCGTCGCCGAGTATCGCTTTACGATCACAACGGAGCGCACGGGCTCCTTCACGATCCCCACGTTCGAAGCCCGACTCGGCGAACAGCGCGTCGGTTCGCGTCCGATGATGGTGTCCATCGTTCCACGGCGCGGGAGTCCACCACCGACTGTTGTGGCACGCGCGCGCATCGATACCAGCGGTGACCTGAATCTCCGGATTGCCAGCGCGCCGGATACGGTTTTCGTGGGACAGCAGGCCACGTATGAAGTCGCGGTCTTCCTCAATCCGATGGTGCGCAGCCGGCTGCGACGCAACCCGACGTTCTATCCGCCGGAGATGCAGGCGATGCTTGCGTACGACCTGCCGGCACCGGAGCGGGGCCAGCGACGTCGCATCGGCTCGCAGTGCTTCGACGCGCTGGTCTATCGTCGCGCGCTTTTTCCCCTGGTGGCGGGACGGCTCGTGATTCCACCGGCGCAATTGGTCTATAGCACCGGCATTTCCGCCTCGAGCCTGTTCAGCCGCGAAGAGAGCCACGAGCTGCAGACGGACAGCGTCAGCATCGTGGCGGTTGAGCCTCCCGCGGCAGACCGTCCCCCGGAGTATGCCGGAGCGGTGGGCGACGTTCGGCTGGAGACGCAGCTCGACTCGCTGCACTCGCGGGTCGGTGACCCGATGCTCTTTACGGTGCGGGTGATCGGTTCGGGGAACGTGAAGTTGTTTCCACGTCCCGAGGTGCAGGTGGCGTGGGCGGGGCTCGTCGCGGCGGATGAACGGGTCACGATCGATTCCGCCAATCCGCGCATCGGTGGCGCCAAGGAATTTGACTGGGTGCTGACACCTCGCATCGCTGGCGAATTCGACGTGCCGCCAATCCGCTACGGATACTTCGATCCGTCCGCGCGCCGATACGACGTCGCCACGGCGGCTGCGCGACGGGTTCGCGTCGCACCGGGAACGCTGGCGTCCTCCGATACGGGAAGCGCCGAACCTGTGCTCGGAATCCGTACACGATATGGTGGCCCTGCGAGCCCACCCCTCCAGTCGCGTCCTGTGTTCTGGCTCGTCATGGCGCTCGCGCCGCTGCCGGCGCTGGTCACGCGCACGCGTCGCCATGTGAGCGCGAGGAAGCAAGTGACGGCGACGCTGGCCGATCCCATGAAGGAGCTTGTCACCGCGACTTCCCGGGACGCGGTGCAGCTCCGGCGGCAGTATGTGCGCGCGCTCGCCTTGCGGCTCGGGTGCAGCCCGCAGGACTTCACTCATCCGGGTGCGCTCGACCGTGCCCTTCGCCGGGCTGGTGTTTCGGCGGACATCGCAGCGCGCGCGGAAACGCTCCTGCGTGACCTCGATGCGGCAGCGTACGCGGGGACCGGCGAATTCCCGGTGTATGCGGATCGCGAAGCGAAGGCGCTGGCGAGAGCGGTGGACGGGGAAGCACTCGAACGTCGCGAGCTGCCCTTCTGGATCCCCGCGCTGCTCTCGGCCGTGATCCTCGGGACCGCATCAGTGGCGATCGCGACTGATCTCGCGGGGGCACACTTCGCGCGCGGCGTCTCGACGTACCTGCGCCAGGATTTCTCTGCCGCACGCGACGCGTTCGCCGATGCGGTTGTTCAGTCGCCGGCGTCGCCGGACGCGTGGGCCAACTACGGAACGGCATCGTGGACGGTAGCGGATACGGCAGCGGCCGTGCTCGGGTGGCGCCAGGCACTTGTCTTCGAGCCCGGTGCGTCGGATGTGCAGCGGCATCTCGAAGCGTTTCGAAGCGTAGGCCCATCCGCCCCCGGATGGGTTCCGTCATTGCCTCGCAACGCGATGGTGTGGCTGTTTGCCATCCTGTGGATGAGCGCGTGGCTCATCGCATGGTGGGATCGCCGCGCGCATCCGCTCGTTGCACGCCTGGCCACGCCGCTCGCTGTCGTGGCGCTGCTCATCGGCCTCATCGCGATTGAAACGGAGACGCGCATCACGGGCAATCGCCTCGCGGTGGTGCGCCAAACGGCATCGCTCACCAGTGATCCCGCGATCGGAATGGATCGCGGTCCCACGGTGGGCACTGGCGAGATCGTGCGGCTGGCCGGCCGCCGAGGTTCGTGGGCGCGTGTAGAAGCCACCGAGGATCGCGACGGCTGGATCCCGGCGTCGCACCTGCTGCTCGTCGCGGACCGCCGTCCGCCGCGCTAAGACAAACTGACTCCCAACGTTCGTCGCCCCGCGTTGGCAGTCACGTCCGCAGTGCTCCCGCGATAAGTTGAACTGATGCTGCCGACACCGACGACGTCCGCCACTCAGCGGATCGCGATCCTCCCCTCCGCGGTGGCGGACCAGATTGCGGCGGGCGAGGTGGTGGAGCGGCCGGCATCGGTGGTGAAGGAACTGATGGAAAATGCGCTGGATGCCGGCGCGACGACGATCGATGTCGTGGCGGAGGATGGCGGCCGCCAGCGCATCCGTGTCAGCGACGACGGCATCGGGATGTCCCGCGACGACGCCGTGCTCGCGCTGGAGCGGCACGCCACGTCGAAGATCCGCTCCGCGCAGGACCTCGTCGGGGTGCCGACCTATGGTTTCCGTGGCGAAGCGCTCCCGGCCATCTGCTCGGTGTCGCAGCTCGAGCTCGAAACCACCAGTGAAGATGGCGCGGGAACGCGGGTGGTCGCGGCCGGCGGTGCGCTCAAGGAAGTGGATGCCGTCGCGCGCCGCCGCGGCACCACCGTCAACGTGGGCCGGCTGTTCTACAATGCACCGGCGCGTCAGAAGTTCCTGCGCAGCGCACGCAGCGAATGGCGCAGCATCATGGAGGTCATGAGCACCGTCGCCCTCATGCGGCGCGATGTGCGGCTGACGTTGTCGCATGACGGACGTGAGGTGTTGTCGCTTGCGCCGGCAGCCTCGCTGCGCGAGCGCATCGCCGCGCTGTGGAGCGCTGACTATGCCGCGCGATTCGTCGCCGTGGACGACGTGAGCGGCGCGATTCACGTCAGCGGCCTTGCCGAACGCCCCGCCGACGTCGGGATGGCGTCCCGGCGTGTGCATGTCACGGTGAACGGCCGTGCGATCCGCGATCACGGAATGATCCGCGCCGCGGAAGCTGCCTATCGCTCGACGCTGCCCTCGGGAGTTCGGCCCTCGCTGTTTCTCGATATCGTCGTTCCCGCGGACACGGTGGACATCAACGTGCACCCGACGAAAGCCGAAGTCCGCTTTCGCGATCGCTGGGTGGTGGAGCGCGCGGTGGAATCCGCGGTGCGGCGGGCGCTCGGGACCACCGGTGCCGAGGCGTCCCTCGGCTCGGCAGCGATGTGGACCCAGCGAGCGCCAATGCCAGGCGACGAGTTCCCGGGGCGTTCGACGTTTGACGTGGGAAGCTGGAGGTCGGAGGTGGCGCTCGACGGTGAACACCCAACGACGGCGCTCCAACCTCCCACCGCGCCCGCTCCGGTGCAGGAAGACGTCCCGCAGCTCATTCAGCTGCGGCGAACGTACATGATGTTCGAGTCCGAATCGGGCGTCGTGCTCATCGACCAGCACTCCGCGCACGAGCGCGTGCTGTACGAGCAATTCATGCACGCGCTGGAAACCGGGGCCAGCCCGTCGCAGCGACTGCTGTTTCCGTTGACGCTGCAGCTCACTCCCGCAGAAGCAGACGCCCTCGACGCACATCGCGACCTGCTGCAGTCCCTCGGCTACGAGCTCGGCGACTTCGGCGGGCAGACGCTGATCGTGCACGCGGTGCCGGCCCCACATCCGCGCTTCGACGCCGAACGATGCCTGCGCGACACGCTGACCGCGCTGACGGGAGATCGGGCGGCGGCGTCCGCCGCGCGTCACCAGCGGTTGGCGGCCACGGTCGCGTGCAAGGCTGCCGTGAAGGCCGGCGACGCCCTTTCGCTGCCGGAGATGCGCGCACTCTTTGTCGCCCTGCGGGAGTGCCGACTTCCCGCGCACGACGTGCACGGACGGCAGGTCATTGTTCACCTCTCCTGGGATGAGCTCGAGCGCCGCTTTGGCCGACGCTGAGCGCGGCACCGCCGCGATGATCATTCCGGTCATCTGCGGTCCGACCGCGTCCGGGAAGTCTTCTTTGGCGATGTGGCTGTCGCTCCGTCGCGAGATCACCGTCATCAGCGCCGACAGCCGGCAGATCTATCGCCGCTTCGATATCGGCACCGCCAAGCCGACCACGGACGAGCAGCGCAGGGTTCCCCATCGCGGCATCGATCTCGTCGAACCGACAGCGCGATACTCGGCAGCTGACTGGTCGGCGATGGCCACCGCGGCCATCGATGAAGCGTTAGCCAAGGGACGCATTCCGGTCATCGTCGGGGGCACAGGGTTCTATATCGCCTCGCTCGTGAAGCCGCTCTTCATGGAGCCTGAGATCAATCGCGATCATCGTGATGGGCTGCAGGGAGCACTCGCGGGTGCGGATACGGAGACGCTGCGACGCTGGTGCACCCTGCTGGATCCTCCCCGAGCGCATCTCGGTCGCGTTCAGCTGTTGCGCGCGCTGGAAGTCGTCATGCTGACGGGACAACGGTTGAGCGACCTGCACATCGAACGCGCCCGGCAGGGGAGCATCGAGCCGTGCTATCTTTTGGTCGATCCCGGCGTTGAATTGGCAGGGAGGATTGCCAGACGTGTCCAGGAGATGCTGGACGCCGGCTGGATGGATGAGGTGCGTGCCCTGATCGATACGGTACCGCCTGACGCGCCGGCGTGGAAGGCAACGGGCTACGACGTCCTGCGGCAGGTGGTCCTGGGCGAGATGGAACCCGCAACTGCCAGGGAACGTGTGGTGATCGACACGCGGCAGTACGCCAAGCGGCAGCGTACCTGGTTCCGCCATCAGCTCGACGAGGGTGCAGTCACGAGGGTGTCTCCCACGGCTTCCGGTTGGCAGGAGGTCGTGGATCGCTGGATCACAGGAGTGGAGGACAGGATGCGGGGTTCCCGCGCGGGCGCTCGATGAAGATCGGCATCACCTGCTATCCGACCTATGGCGGTTCTGGCGCCGTTGCCACGGAGCTGGGGATCGCGCTGGCGCAACGCGGCCATGAGGTGCACTTCGTCACCTACAAGCAGCCCTTTCGCCTTCCGACCTTCCTTCCGCGCGTCTTCTTCCATGAGGTGGACGTCGGCCGGTACCCACTCTTCGAGTTTCCGCCGTACGATCTGGCGCTTGCGGTGCGCATGCACGAGGTGGTGCGTGAGCACGACCTCGACCTGCTGCATTGTCACTACGCCATCCCGCACGCCACGAGCGCCTGGATCACCAAGCAGATGCTGCGGGAGGAAAAGCGCGACATCACGGTAGTGACCACGCTGCACGGCACCGACATCACGATTGTTGGCCAGGATCCCTCGTTTCACAGCATCACCAAGTTCTCCATCGAGAAATCCGACGCGCTCACTGCCGTTTCGCAGTACCTGCAGGAGGAAACCGAGAGTGCCTTTGGCTGCACCGCGTGCCGCATCGATGTCATTCCGAACTTCATCGATCCGGACGTCTACAACCGGCAGCGCTGGGTAGGGGACCAGCTGCCAAGGTTCAACGGCGGCCGCAAGGTGCTCATGCACATCTCGAATTTCCGTCCGGTGAAGCGGGTGACCGACGTAGTGCGCGTCTTCGCGGAAGTGAACCGCGAGGTACCCTCGCAGCTGATCATGATCGGCGACGGTCCCGACCGGCACGACGCGGAGCAGGAAGCACGGAACCTCGGTGTCGACAGCCACGTGCAATTCCTCGGCAAGATCGACTCGGTGGCACCGCTCCTTGCGGCCGCCGACCTGTTTCTCCTGCCGACGAACGCCGAGTCATTCGGTTTGAGCGCGCTGGAGGCGCTGGCGTCCGGTACGCCGGTGATCGGAAGCAGCGTCGGCGGACTTCCGGAGGTGGTGAAGGATGGCGAGACGGGTGTGTTGTGCGGTGTTGGCGACGTTGCGGGCATGGCGAAGGCAGCGATTTCCCTCCTGACGGATGACGAAAAGTGGAAGTCGATGAGCGTCGCGGCAGGCAGCGACGCGCGCTCGCGTTTTGCAAAGGACGACGTCGTCCAGCGGTACGAATCGCTGTACTCCGCCGCGATAGCCAAAAGCGAATAGCCGAGGCTGAACGCGGAGGCCTGCTCCGAACCCTGAACCCGCAAACCGTTGTCAGTTTTTCAAGCCATCGTTCTCGGCATCGTCCAGGGGCTCTCGGAGTTCCTGCCCATCAGCAGCTCGGCTCATCTTCGCCTGACGCCCTGGCTGCTTGGCTGGCCCGAGCCGGGACTGGCCTTCGACGTGGCGCTGCATGTCGGAACGCTCATCGCGCTGGTCTGGTTTTTCTGGCAGGAGTGGGTGACGCTCTTCAAGGCGTTCGTCGGGATCGTGCGGAAACGCAGAGTCGAGACGGAGAGCGAGCGACGGTTCATGTTCGTTGCGCTTGCGACGATTCCGGGCGCGGCCGCCGGCTATTTCCTGCGTGACCTCGCCGAGGATGACTTCCGGAACCCGGTACTGAACGGCGTGATGCTCATCGTGATGGGTGCGATCCTCTGGGCGGTGGACAAGTACGCCCGACAGGATCGCGGGCTGCCGCAGATGACGCTCAAGCAGGCGATGATCATAGGCCTCGCGCAGATGTTCGCGATCATCCCGGGAGTGTCGCGCTCGGGGAGCACGATCACCGCGGGACGGGCGGTGGGGTTTTCGCGTGAAGCCGCCGCAGTGTTCAGCTTCCTGATGAGCCTCCCCATCATCACCGCGGCAGTGGTGTTCGAAGGCCGACATGCCATCGAGAACGGCATCACCGCGCCGCTGGTGGCGGGAGTGATTGCGGCGGCGGTGAGCGGCTGGCTCGCGATCGCGGTGCTGCTCAAGTTCATCTCCCGCAACAGCTATGGCGTGTTCGCCGCCTACCGCCTCGTCTTTGGCGGGCTGGTGCTGCTGGTCGCGTACCTGCGTTCGTAACACACATTGCGGCGAGCGCGATACTGACCGTGGTGACATGGGACGGCGCGAGCGCGACTGAACTCGCGAAGACGCTGGACATTGCCCGTCTGGAGTTGCGCGATGAGGTAGAGTCCACCCAGGACATCGCGCACGCGCTGGCGGAGCAGGGTGCGCCGCATGGGACACTCGTCCTCGCGGATGCGCAGCGCGCCGGGCGAGGTCGCATGGGACGCACCTGGAGCTCCGAGCCGGGAGCCGGTGTCTGGTGCACCTTCGTCGCCCGTCCGACAGACCTGCGCGCGCTGGACGTGCTGTCGATTCGTCTTGGTCTCTCCATCGGGGAAGCGCTCGATGCGCTGACCGCGCCCCGGCGAATTCAGCTGAAATGGCCGAACGACCTGCTGCTCGGCGACGGCAAGCTCGGTGGCATTCTCACCGAAGCCCGCTGGAGCGGCACAACGTTGTCGTGGGTCGCCATTGGGATGGGCATCAACGTGCGCCCGCCCGACGTTCCGCTCGGGGCGGGACTTGGCGACGGCGTGCAGCGACGCGACGTGCTCGGCGCTGTCGTGGATGCGGCGGCGCAGGCCACGTCCGCGAAGGGCTGGCTCACCGCGGACGAGCGGACGCGCTATCGTTCGCGCGACGCCCTCCTCGGACGCCGCATCACGGAACCGGGGCGCGGGGTCGTGGCTGGCATTGCGGAGAGTGGCGCGCTGCGGGTCGAGACAGGGCAGGGAGTAACGGAGTATCGCGCCGGTACCATCAAGTACGCGGAGGACGCGTGATTCTCGTTTGCGACGTTGGAAATTCGGAGACGACCCTCGGCGTATACGACGGGGAGACGCTGCGGGCGCATTGGCGCATCATGACGGACGTGCCGCGAACCGCCGACGAGCTCGGGCTCCTCCTGCGACAGCTGCTCATCGACGAAGGCATCAACCCGACGCACATCGACGGCGTGTCGATCGCGTCCGTCGTGCCCCGGATCACCGGACCATTGACCGCTGCGTGTCGCAGCTGGCTCCGCGAGAAGCCCGTGGTGCTGGTGGATGGCCGTTCGAAGCTGCCGATCACGCTCGACGTCGAGGAACCGATGACCGTCGGCGCCGACCGGATCGTGAACACGCTCGCGGCCAGTCGCTTGTTCGGTGAAGACGCCATCGTCGTCGACCTGGGCACCGCCACGACGTACGACTGCATCACGGCGGACGGCGTGTTCCTCGGTGGCGTCATCGCACCGGGCGTGCTGATGATGGCAGAATCACTCACGCGGAAGACATCGAAGCTCCCAGCGACAGAACTGCAGCTGCCGAAGCAGGTGATCGGCCGTCGCACCGAGGAGTGCATTCGCGCGGGGGTGATGTACGGCGCCGCGGATTCGATTGACGGCATCGTGCGTCGCATCAAGAAGGAGTGGCCGCGCGATCGAACGCCGGTGGTCGTCGCGACAGGCGGGCTCGCGGAGATGTTCAAGCCGTTGTGTCGCGAGTTCAACGACATCGACCCCTTCCTGACCTTGCGGGGGCTCCAGATCGCGTACAACGTCATCACGTCTGCGTAAAGTCCAAGTCGAGTAATATCAACGACTTGCACTGCGCTTGACCGTCGAAGCCGGTGTTGCTAGAATCCGCGCTGTTAGCACTCAGCACCCATGAGTGCTAGGTTCACGAGTCAACCAATTCATTCAACCTCACCCATCACACCAGGGAGGGGCGCAACTCTATGGCAACGAAGAGCGCTTCGAAGGACGTGAAAGTCACCCCACTCGCGGATCGTGTCGTCGTCCGCGCGCTGGAAGAGACGGAGCAGATGCGCGGCGGGCTGTACATCCCCGACACCGCGAAGGAAAAGCCGCAGCAGGGCGAGATCATCGCCGTCGGCGCCGGCAAGTATGAGGACGGCAAGCTCGTCCCCATGGGCGTCAAGGTTGGCGACAAGGTGCTGTACGGGAAGTACAGCGGCACCGAAGTCACCCTCGACAACGAGCAGTATCTCATTCTCCGCGAGTCCGACGTCCTCGCGATCATCGGCTAATCCGCACTCACTGAACAGGAACAAGGCATATGGCTGCGAAAGAACTGCATTTCAACGTTGAGGCGCGCGCGGCTCTGAAGCGCGGCGTCGACCAGCTCGCCGAGGCGGTGAAGGTCACCCTCGGTCCCAAGGGCCGGAATGTCGTCATCGACAAGAAGTTCGGCGCTCCGACCGTCACCAAGGACGGCGTGACTGTCGCCAAGGAGATCGAGCTTTCCGATCCGCTCGAGAACATGGGCGCGCAGATGGTGAAGGAAGTCGCGACCAAGACGTCTGACAACGCGGGCGATGGCACCACCACCGCCACCGTGCTGGCCCAGGCGATTTTCCGCGAAGGCCTCAAGAACGTGACGGCCGGCGCGAACCCGATGGCCATCAAGCGCGGCATCGACAAGGCGGTCGCCGCCGTCGTGGAAGAGCTGAAGAAGATCAGCGTCCCGACCACCGGCAAGAAGGAAATCGCGCAGGTAGGCTCCATCTCCGCGAACAACGACAGGGAGATCGGTGACCTGATCTCCGACGCGATGGAGAAGGTCGGCAAGGATGGCGTGATCACGGTCGAGGAAGCCAAGGGCCTCGAGACGAACCTCGAGACCGTCGACGGCATGCAGTTCGACCGCGGCTACATCTCGCCCTACTTCGTCACCGATCCGGAGAAGATGGAAGCGGCGCTCGAAGACGCGTTCATCCTCATCCACGACAAGAAGATCTCGTCGATGAAAGATCTGCTCCCGGTGCTCGAGAAGATCGCCCAGCAGGGCCGTCCGCTCGTGATCGTTGCCGAGGACATCGAAGGGGAAGCGCTGGCGACGCTCGTCGTCAACAAGCTGCGTGGCACGCTCAAGGTCGTCGCCGTCAAGGCGCCGGGCTTCGGCGATCGTCGCAAGGCGATGCTGCAGGACATCGCGGTCCTCACCGGTGGCCAGGTGATCTCCGAAGAGCTCGGCCTCAAGCTCGAGAACACGGTGATCAATGACCTCGGGCGCGCGAAGCGGATTGTCGTGGACAAGGACAACACCACGATCATCGACGGCAGCGGCAACGAGAAGGCGATCGAAGGCCGCATCCAGGAGATCCGCTCCGCCATCGACAAGGCGACCTCCGATTACGACAAGGAAAAGCTGCAGGAGCGTCTCGCGAAGATTGCCGGCGGTGTGGCGGTGATCAACGTTGGCGCCGCGACGGAAGCCGAGATGAAGGAGAAGAAGGCTCGCGTCGAGGATGCGCTGCATGCGACCCGCGCGGCCGTGGAAGAGGGCATCGTCCCCGGCGGTGGCGTGGCCCTGCTGCGTGCCCAGCGCGCGCTGAAGAGCCTCAAGCTGGAGGATTCGGAGGAGCAGGTGGGCGTCGAGATCATCCGTCGCTCGCTCGAGGAGCCGATCCGTATGATCGTGCAGAACGCCGGCGCCGAGGGTTCGCTGGTGGTCGAGAAGGTCCGCGCGTCGAAGGATGACGCGTTCGGCTACAACGCGCTTACCGACACCTACGAGAACATGGTGCAGGCGGGCGTCATCGACCCGACCAAGGTGACGCGGACGGCGCTGCAGAACGCGGCGTCGATCGCCAGCCTGCTTCTCACGACCGAAGCGCTGATTGTCGAGAAGAAGGAAGACAAGCCGGCCCCGGCCGCGCCGGGTGGCGGCGGAATGGGCGGAATGTATTAACCGCTGGTTCCAGGTAGTGAAGGGCGGGCGAGCCAAAGCATCGGCTCGCCCGTTTCTTTTTTACACCGCGTTCTCAGAACTGAGCTGTGAGGACCTCCGGGTTCTCTGTTGTGAGAACTCAGACGCTCAGATAGTCCGTGAGTTATAGCGCGAGGTATCTCACCATCTATCTCATCATTTGAGCTCCGCAAACCGAAAACTTGGAGGTTCTCAGTACTGAGCGCTCGAATCTCGATGTTTCTGATACGCTACTTGAAGAATCGTTTGGTCCAGACCACGATCGCCCCGCAGTTGTTGCGCACCCTGAACTGAACGGGTGTGAATGTCGAGTTGTTGTAGGTCTCCACGGCGGCGATGTCCTGTGGCGCGAGCAGGTAGAGTTCGAAGAAGTCCAGCCGCATGCGATCGACGAAGACGGCCAACGGGCATCCACCAGGTGTGGTGATCGCGAATCGTAGCGGACTACCGCTCCGCAGCACCCGCAGGCCGGTGATACCATCGAAAATTGCGGGGGTGCTGGGCAGTTTATCGATCACCGTCGAATCACGGTGGTAGCCCAGCCCTCTTTCACGCCGCTCCTGGATCTCACGGCGATACATGAACTTGATCGCAGGGGCGGTTACTAACTTCCGGCAGTGTCGCTGACTTCTTCAGTTGCACCGAGACGACCGCGGTATCACCCGGCCGAATGTCCACCGCACGACTGGCAGGTTCCGCCCCGATCGCGCCAATCTCGATCTGGCGCGTTCCTGAAGGAAGTCCGCGCAGCCAGAAACGACCATTCTCGTCGCTGCGCGCTTCCTGCGTCTCGTCGGTCATGATGAGCGCGCCGGATACCGGACCATCCCCCGACGAAACGATTC
>DASPMP010000029.1:0-27450 GCA_035626995.1 Gemmatimonadaceae bacterium | reverse complement strand
TCCTGAATCCGGAGCGCGTCTCGATGCCGGACGTCGACGTCGACTTCTGCTTCGAACGTCGCGGCGAAGTCATCGAATACGTGCGCGACAAGTACGGACGCGACTCCGTCTGCCAGATCGTCACCTTCGGTACCATGAAGTCGCGCGCCGCTGTCAAGGACGTCGGGCGCGTCCTCGGCTTCACCCCGCAGGAGACGGACGCGCTGGCGAAGCTGATCCCGAACCAGCCGAACTTCTCCCTCACGGTGAAGGAAGCGGTCGAGCAGGTGGCGGAGATCAAGAAACTTTATCGCTCCGACGAGCGGTATACACAGCTGCTGGACTACGCGATCGCGCTCGAGGGACTGAGCCGCCATACCGGCGTCCACGCCGCGGGCGTCGTCATCGCGCCAGGTCCCGTGTCGGAGTACGTGCCCGTCTGCACCCAGGCGTCCAAGGGGTCGGGGAGCAGCGACGACGAACAGGTGGTGGTGAGCCAGTACGACATGAACGCCCTCGAAAAGGCGGGCATGCTCAAGATGGACTTCCTCGGCCTCACCACCCTCACCGTCATCCACGATGCGCTGGTGATGATCGGCGAGCGCCGCGGGGAGAAGGTGGACCTCGACGCGATCACTCTCGAGGATCCCGAGGTGTACCGCATGCTGCGCGCGGGACGCACCGTCGGCGTGTTCCAGTTCGAGTCTCCCCTGGCGACGGACATGCTGCGGGGGATGCGCTGCGACCGGTTCGACGACCTCGTGGCGTCCAACGCGCTCATGAGGCCGGGTCCATTGGATGCCGGCATGCACCGGGTGTACCAGCGCCGCAAGAAGGGCGAGGAGGCGGTGTCGTATCCGCTGCCGGAGCTCGAGGCCATCCTCAAGCCCACCTACGGCGTCATCACCTATCAGGAGCAGGTGATGCGAATCGCGCAGCAGCTCGCCGGCATCTCGCTCGCCGAAGCCGACGTGCTGCGCAAGGCCGTAGGGAAGAAGGACGCGGACCTCATCAAGCAGGAGCTGGGGAAGTTCGTCGAGAAGTCGATCGCGCGCGGCTACGACCCGAAGATTATTGAAGATCTTTCAGCGCAGATCGAGACCTTCGGCCGGTACGGCTTCAACAAGTCGCACTCGGTGGCCTACTCGGTCATCTCCTACCACACGGCATGGCTGAAGGCGCACTACGCGCCTGAGTTCATGGCGGCGCTGCTGTCGTCGTCCATCGGCGACACCGACAACGTGGTGAAGTACATCGCCGAGGCGCGGGAGCTGGGACTGGAGGTGCTCGCGCCCGACGTGAACGAGTCCGGCTACAAGTTCACGGTCATCGGGGACAAGCGACTCCGCTTCGGGCTGGGCGCCATTCGCAATGTGGGACACGCGGCGATCGACTCGATCCTCGCCGCGCGCGCCGACCGTCCGTTCACCGACCTGTTCGACCTGTGCGAGCGCGTGGACCTGCGGCTGTGCAACCGCCGCGTGTTCGAGGCACTGATCACGTCGGGAGCGCTCGACTCGCTGGGCGTGCATCGCGCGCAGAACTGGGCGGTGCTGGACACGGCGCTCCAGGAGGCGTCGCTCAAGCAGCAAGAGAAGGAGAGCGGGCAGGTGTCGATGTTCGGGGACCTGTTATCAGCCTCGGCCTCGGCTGACGGCCCTCGGCGTTCGGCCGACGGCGATGATGAAGAGAGCCGAGGCCGAGGCTCACAGCCGAGGCCCGAGCACCTCAAACGCTTCCCGAACATCGCCCCCTGGAGTGAATCCGAGCGTCTCTCCAAGGAAAAGGAAATCCTCGGCTTCTATATCTCCGGCCATCCCCTCGAGCCGTACCAGCTCGAGTGCGAGTTGTTCGCGACGCACACCGTCGCCCAGCTGGGGAACTGGACGAGCGACCCGATCGCGCTTGGTGTAGTGATCACTTCCATAAAGAAGCAGATCAGCAAACGGTCTGGCTCCGAGTTCGCGCGGCTGACAGTGGAGGATTTCTCGGGGTCGTCGGAGGTCCTGATCTTCCCCGAGAAGTGGGCGGCCATCGCCGAGCAGGTGAAAACGGACATCCCGGTGCTGCTGAAGGGGGGCTACTCCAAGCGCGACCGCGACGTGGACGCGCCGACCTTCATCGTCGAGTCCATCACCCGGTTCGCGGATCTGACTTTCTCCGGGCAGCTGGGGGTGGCGATCAGCCTGGGAGACGGGCGCGAAGTGACCGCGGAGGTGCTGAAGGACGTGAAGGTGGTCATCGAGACCCATTCCACGGGGAGCACCGTCGCCCCGGCGCTCGAAGTCCGCTGGAAGGACGGGAACGGCGGCACCAGGCTGCGGTCCCGGTCGCTACGGCTGCCGGCGTCCCATGCGGCCCTGACAGAGCTACGGGCTTTGCTCGGGTCCGACAGGGTACATCTCGTCCGCGCCGGCTAGGCCGCCTAACATATCCATATGGCTACGGCCTCACTGGACTTTGAAAAACCCATTTTCGAGCTCGAGCGCCAGATCGATGAGCTGAAGAAGCTCGCCGGCGAGCGCCAGCTCGACGTCGCGCAGGAAATCGCCCCCCTCGAGAAGAAGCTCTCGACGCTGCGGGAGGAGATCTACCGCAACCTCACGCCGCTGCAGCGCGTGCAGGTGGCGCGCTCGAACAAGCGGCCGCTGTCGGATGACTACTTCAAGGCGATGTTCACCGACTTCATCGAGCTGCATGGCGACCGCCTGTATCGGGAGGATGCCGCCATCATCGGGGGGTGGGCGCGACTGGATGGCGACACCGTGATGGTCATCGGACACCAGCGCGGGCGGGACACGAAGGAGAACCTGCGTCGCAACTTCGGGATGCCCCACCCGGAGGGATATCGCAAGGCGCTGCGTCTCATGAAGCTCGCCGAGAAGTTCCATGTGCCGGTGCTCACCTTCATCGACACTCCTGGCGCCTGGGCCGGACTCGGCGCGGAGGAGCGCGGCCAGTCGGAAGCGATCGCGCGGAACCTGATCGAGATGAGCCGGCTGGAAGTCCCGATCATCGCCACGATCATCGGCGAAGGAGGGTCCGGCGGCGCACTTGCCCTCGGAGTCGCCGACCGTGTGATGATGATGGAAAACGCGGTCTATTCGGTGATCACGGTCGAAGGGTGCGCCGCAATTCTCTGGAAGGACGGCAAGAGTCCGGAGATGCGCGAAAAGGCAGCGACCGCGCTGCGGATCACCGCGCCGGACCTGTTCGAGCTCAAGGTGATCGACGAGATCGTCCCCGAGCCCGCGGGGGGCGCACACGCCGATCACCAGGCGACATTCACGAGCCTGCGGGACGTGCTCTGTCGCCAGCTCGACGAGCTGCGGAAGTACAAGCCGGACAAGCTGGTGCGCCGGCGTCGCGAGAAGTTCCTCCGCATGGGACAGTTCCTGGAATAGCAGACAGTGGTTGTCAGCTTGGCTGCTTGGCTGCTTGTCGGCTTGTCTGCTTGTCTGCTTCGCCGAATATGAGCCGTACCGATAAGCCGATAAGCCGATAAGCCGACAAGCCGACAAGCCGACAAGCCGACACGCCGACAAGCCGACACGCCGACAACCGTCAAAACCCTTTCTCTTTTGGCATCACACCTCGTCGAAGTCGAGTTCAAGGGCAATCGTCGCGAGTTCTTCCTGTGGGAGACGGATGACCTTCCGGCGCTGAATGCCCCGGTCATCGTCGAAGCAGATCGCGGCGAGGACCTCGGGCGTGTCCATGCCATCGGTGAGTTCGCGGAGAAGCGCAACCGTGGCGTGCCGCACGGCATCGGCGATGCCCTCCCGACCAAGCGCGCGCGTCGCGTCGCCACGGCCGAGGAGCTGAAGAAGCACGACGAGCTGCGCGCCCAGGATGAGGACGCGCGTCGCAAGGCGATGGAGCGCGTCCGCGCCAACGCGCTGGTGATGAAAGTTTCCGATGCCGAATGGCAGTGGGACAAGAAGAAGCTGACCTTCTACTTCACTGCGGAAAAGCGCGTCGACTTCCGCACCCTCGTGCGCGAGCTCGCCGCAACATTTCGTACACGGATCGAGCTGAAGCAGATCGGTGTGCGGGACGAAGCGCGTCGCCTCGACGGCATCGGCCGCTGCGGCCGGCAATACTGCTCGGCAGCCTGGCTTCCCGAGCTGCGTCCCGTCAGCCTGGGCGTCGCCAAGGACCAGCGCCTCTCACTGAATCCGACACAGATCTCCGGCGCGTGCGGGCGACTCATGTGCTCACTGCGGTACGAGCACGAGTTCTACGTCCAGGCACGGAAGCGCTTTCCCAAGGAAGGAAAGACGCTGCGTACCACCGTCGGCGAGGAGCGCGTCGTCGCCAACGACATCTTCCGCGAGCGTGTGGTGCTGCGGAACGTGGAAGGAGAGACGCGCACCATCCCGCTGGCGCAGCTGCTCCAGGAAACGGGTGGCGCCGGTGCGCAGGCCACATCGGCGACAGCGGCGCACGACGATGCGGACGCGGGACACGGCGTGCTGCACCACCATCGTCCCGATGGCGACGACGAGCATCATGCGGAAGCGCACGAGGAGCCGGCTCACGGACTCGGCTCTCGGCCTCGGCCCTCGACTGACAGCCTCGGCTCTCGGCCTCGGCCATCGGCAAGAGCCGAGGCCGAGGCTGCCGTTGAAGCCGAGGCTATAGAAGCCGAGGCCGAGGCTGATGCTGCCGAGACTGCGGTTGAAGCCGACGGCGAGGCCGACAAGCGCCGCCCCCATCGCCGGCGGGGACGTCGTGGCGGGAGACGCGGTCGCAGTGGACGCCGTGACGGAGGCGGCGACGGCTCGACGGGTGGCGGCGGGACTTCCGCGTGACGCGATACTACCTCACCACCGCAATCGACTACGCGAACGGCGACCCGCACATCGGCCACGCCTACGAGAAGATCGGAGCCGACGCGATCGCTCGATATCGGCGCCTGCGCGGCGACGATGTGCACTTCCTCATCGGCATGGATGAACATGGGCATAAGGTCGCCCAGGCTGCCGAGCAGCGCGGGCTCACGCCGCAGCAGCAGGTCGACGAGATCGCCGTCAGCTTCGACAAGATGTGGCAGCGCCTCTCGATCTCGCACGACCGGTTCATGCGCACCACGGAAGCCGGGCACAAGGCGGGCGTGCGGGCGCTGATCAAGCGGATCTTCGATAACAATCCCGACGATTTCTACGAGCGCTCGTATGCCGGCTGGTATTGCGTCGGCTGCGAGTCGTTCAAGCAGGACGCCGAGATCGTCGACGGAAAATGCGTGCTGCACCCCACGCGCACCATGGAGTGGGTGGAGGAGCGCAACTGGTTTTTCCGCCTGAGCAAGTATGCAGGTTTTCTCAAGCGCCTGTACGAGGAGCGTCGCGACTTCATCGCGCCGGAGATCCGCCGGAACGAGATCCTGGGCCTGCTGGACACCGGCCTCGAAGACATCTCCGCCAGTCGCTCGCGCCTCACCTGGGGTGTCCCCTTCCCCGCGCCGCTGTCCAGTGGTGAGACGCAGACCACGTACGTGTGGTTCGACGCGCTGCCGAACTATCTCACGGCGACTGGCTTCCCGTCGAAGGAATCGAAGGAGCGTTGGCCGGCGCAGCTGCACATCGTCGGGAAGGACATCAACCGTTTCCACACGATCATCTGGCCGGCGATGTTGCAGGCGGCGGAGCTGCCCCTTCCCGAGCGGGTGTGGGTACACGGCTTCGTGCTGCTTGGTGGTGAGCGGTTCAGCAAGAGCGCCGGCGTCAAGCTCGACCTGAACGAAGCCATCGATCGCTTCGGTCCTGACGCGTTCCGCTATTACCTGCTCCGCGAGATCCCCTTCGACACTGATGGCAGCTTTTCGTGGGAGCGGTTCGAGGCGGTGTACTCCAGTGAGCTGGCGAACACCTGGGGGAATCTCGGCAGCCGCACGATCGCGATGGTGGAGAAGTACTTCAGCGGCGTCGTGCCGTCGGCGAACGAGACGGACCTTGACCGCGGCGACGCTGCGGAGCTGCAGGCGTACCACGACGCGATGGATGGCAGCCACGGATTCCTGCTGCACGACGGGCTGCGGCGCGCGATGGCGAGCGCCACCCGCGGCAACGAATACATCCAGACGACGCAGCCCTGGGCGCTCGCGAAATCGCCCGATACCCGCTCGGCGCTCGAGACCACAATGGGGACGCTGGTCCGGTCGATCGCGCGGCAGTGCGTGATGCTCTTCCCTTTCATTCCTGGGAAGGCGCAGGCGATGTGGGAGCAGCTGGGCGGCCCGGGCCGCATCGAGGATCAACGCTTCGAGTCGCTGACGCAGCTCGATGCGGCCGGCTGGCAGGTGCGGAAGGGCGAGCCGCTCTTTCCTCGCCCCGCCTGACTGGCCGCACAGTTCAGTAGGAAAGAGAATCAAGGGATACGAGAATGCAGGAATGGAGCTCTGATTTCCATTCCTGCAGTCCTGTATTCCAGCATTCTCTTTTTCTCTGAACCGTGGAGCGTCCCAGCTACGGCGCTTTCGTTGCTGGTGGAGGCGTCGTGGGCGGGGCGGGCGGCGTGGGCCGCGAGAAATCCACCTTTGGCGCTTCGGTGCTTCCGGGCGCTGCGGTGAAGTACTTCCGCGGCTTCGCACCCGTGACCTTCGCCGTGATCACCGCCGGGAAGCGACGGATGTACGCGTTGTACTCGTTCACTGCGGCGTTGTAATCATTGCGCGAGACGGCCACCCGGTTCTCCGTTCCCGTCAGCTCATCCTGCAGCCGCAGGAATCCCTGGTCGGCCTTGAGATTCGGATATGCCTCCACCACGGCGAACAACCGGCCGAGTGCGCCCGTGAGCTGCGCGTTGGCGTTCGCCATCGACTCCGAGTCACCGCTGCGGACGGCACCCATCAGCCCCGCGCGCGCCTGCGCGACGCTCGTGAAGACCTGCTCCTCGTGCGCGGCGTAGCCCTTCACCGTCTCCACCAGGTTGCCGATGAGATCTGCCCGACGCTGCAGCTGGACCTCGATCTGCCCCTGGTACGCCTGCGCGCGCTCGTCCAGCTCCTGGATTCTGTTGTATCCGCACCCTGTGGTGAGCAGGGCGAGCGACACCACCATCCACCGACGAAACATGTCTGGTCTCCTTGGAACGTGCGTGTGAACTGCTGAGAACATTACGTGACTTTGGCCGTGCAGATTCAACGTTTCCTTCCGGAGAACTGGTCGAGATAGCGGACGACATGCTGCATCCCGCCGAGGTATCCCTCGAGGACCAGCGGCGCATCCGCGTGCTTGATCGGCGTCTGTCCCCGGCGATGCCAGACTAGGCGCGCAAAGGGCGCGGCGTCCAGTCCCGTGATGCCAGCCACCTGCTGCACCAGCTCGACGTTGTCCTGCGGCGGCACTTCGCCGCCCAACCGCACGAGCGCACGGAAGATCACCAGCACCGTGCTGGCGCTCTTCTCCAGCAGCGCGAGCTGCTCGCGCGTGTCGTTTCCCGCCGCCAGCGCGCCCTGACGCAGCTGCAGCAGCGTCCCCATCGCCTCGTGCTCCAGCTGGAGGCGCAGGTGCGCGGGGTCGACGCGCACGTCCGTGCGGAAATCACCGAACAGCACCTTGTGGCGCTCGAGAACGTCGGCGTACTCCATCGGGAAGATGTCCGCCGACCCATGCCATTCGTCCATGGTGAGCGTCAGGGGCGCCGAGTTGCCGCTCGCCGTCCAGGCCTTCGCGGCGGCTGACGCGGCCTGCAGGCGACGTCCGTCGATCGCGTCCACCAGCACCAGGACGTTGAAGTCCGCGGTCGCGGAGTGATCGCTGGTGACCTGCGAACCGTACAGCACCACCGCGTGCAGCCCCTGCCCGAAGGCGGAGCGCAGCTGCGACACGAGTTCCTCGAGAGTCATCTTCGCCATTACCAGCTCCTCCCTGAGCCACCGCCGCCGAACCCGCCGCCGCCGCCAAATCCTCCGAACCCACCAAAGCCGCCTCCGCCCCCGAAACCACCACCGAAGCCACCTCGTCCTCCGCCGAAACCGCCCGGAAAGGGAAGGAAGATCGGGATGCATCCGCCGCCTCCGCATCCGCCGCGACGTCCGCGTCTGCCGTTCAGCATCGACAGCACGATGAAGATCAGGAAGAAGATCAGGATCGGCGGGATGCGTCCGGTCGGCTGGACATTGCGCGGACCCTGCGCCGGGAGCTGCGGCTGCACCGAGGGGTTCAGCTGGAACTGGAACTCCGACGCGTAGCGTTGCGCGACGCGCGCCGTCATCAGCTCGATGGCGCCGCCATAGTCGCCCTGCCGCAGGAGCGGGATGGCCTCGTCCTGGATCACCCCGGTCGTGGCGTCCGTCAGGAATCCTTCAGATCCCAGCCCGGTCTCGATGCGCGTGTAGCCGCGTCCGTCGGGACTCGTCTCCTTGGGCACCACCATGACGATGGTGCCGGCATTGCGCGCGCGATCGCCCGGTCCGCCCTTCGCGCCGACGCGCCATTGCCGCCCGATCTCGCGGGCGACGTCGGCGGGGTCGCGCCCTTTCAGGTCGGTCATCGTGACGACCACGATCTCGCCACCCGATTTTTCACGGACATCCTGGACGATGGCGTTGATGCGCGCGGCTGCGTCCGACGGGATCACGTTGGCGAAGTCGTTGACATACCCGACCGGCGCCGGCACCTGGATCTGGGTCAGCTGCGCGACCAGCGCGACAATCGTGGCCAGCGTAAAGAACGTCATTGCCTGATTCTAGCGGTTTACGGCGGCAACATGTACGGGGACGTGACCGTGTCGTGACCGCTGGCTATGTTGGGAAGGAATCAACGTTTTTCCGCCAAGAGGTTCGTGATGTTCGCAGCCACCATCGTCCTGCTCGCCAGTCTTGGGGCAAGTTCGCTACCAGTCGTTGCAGATTCGACGATCATCGGCGTCGTCGTCTCGCACGCCACGCAGAAAACGCCGATCGAGGGCGCAGAGCTGCGCATCGTCGGCATCGACACGGTCTACCGCTCCGATTACGTCGGCGAGATCTCGTTCAAGCGGCCGCGCCAGAGCAAGCTGCAATTGCGCGTCACCATGACAGGATTCGCGCCGATCGACACGACGTTTGACGTCGGCAACGTGGACTGGATGCAGCTTATGCTGTCGCTGGCGCCGTCGGCGCAGCCACTACCCACGACCACCGTGGCCGCCACGCGTCCCGCGCCACATCTGGTGGACTTCGAAGCTCGCCGCGCCAAGGGTCGCGGACGGTACATCACCCCCGAACAGCTGCGAGAGTCGCATGACCGGAAGCTCATCGACATGCTGACGCGGCTCCCCGGGCTGCATGCGGACGCGGGCTCGGACGGCATCACGCGGATTCTCGCGAGGTCCGGTCCCACGAGCTTCGTGGAGAGCGGCCCCAGGACGTACGGCACCGTGGTGAAGGGTGTGCCGCCCAAGCCGCAGGACGCCAAGACGCACCGCTCCAGCGATGATGGCTCCGTGAAGCCGGGCTACTGTGAAGTCACGGTCTTCATGGATGGTATGTACATCAAGGACCCGGACATCTCGATGCTGCGCGCCACCGGGTTCGATGGAGTGGAGTGGTACACGCCGTCGAATGTCCCGCCGGAGTTCAAGCGACCGGGAACCCAGTGCGGCGTGCTGCTCCTCTGGAGCCGTTGACCTGAGGTTCAGTCCCGGTGTCCGAGCCTGACATCGGGACGCTGGATCAGCGCGTTGATGAGCCGCGCCGAGAACTCCTCGAGCTGCGTGACGAGCTTCGTCGCCTCGCCGGTGAGCCAGCTGTGTCCTGCCACGAGTGGAATGGCCGTCAGCACGCCGACGCCGAGCGGACGCAGCGCGCTCGCCACTCCTGCCTGGACGGCGATCCCGCTGCCGGCGCTGAGCGCGTCGTGAAGGTTTGCGATGCCGCCGAGGATGCCGAGCAGCACGGCGAGATTCGCCAGCGTCGGCATCCAGGAGAGGCGTCGCGACAGCGATGGCACGATGCTGAGCAGCGCAGCGTCGGCCACGTTCTGCAGGTCCGTCTCGTTCCGCTCTCGGCTCCTGAGGACGATGATGCCGAAGTCCGGAAGCGCCGATTGGTGGTCGGTGCACAGCGCGAGCGCCTCGTCGAGCTTCCCCGCTCGGACCAGGGTAATGACCTCTTCCATGAAGGGGCGCGCGTGGATCTTGGAGCGGACCACGAGATAGCTGATTCGTTCGGCGAGAAGGACGACACCCAGGACGCCAACGAGCACCAGCGGCCAGATGAACGGGCCGCCGTGCTGGTACCATTGCAGGACAGTTCTCATTTTGGCCCCTGATAGCGCAGAAGCTGTGCCTGCTTGGTGGCGCAGGGACGTCGGCAATCCCTATGTTTCTCGAATGACACGCCTGGTGATGGTCGCCATCCTGCTCGCCGCCGCTTGCCGTCCTACCGACGGCGAATCGCGGAGCGAGCCAAGCTCGACGAGTGCCGCCGCTACCCCAGCGACAGCCGCCGTCACCTCGGATTCCGCCCGGTCGGATTCCCTGCTGCAGCGCGCGGACGCTGGACGCATCCAGGGGTCGCCCAATGCTCCCGTCTGGCTGGTGGAGATCAGTGACTTCCAGTGCCCGTACTGCAAGCAGTGGCACGACGAGGTGTATCCGACGATCAAGCGCGACTACATCGACCGCGGCATCGTGCGGATGGCGTACGTCCACCTCCCGCTGAACATCCATCCGAACGCCACTCCCGCGGCGGAGGCGTCGCTCTGCGCGGCGCTCCAGGACAAGTTCTGGCCACTGCACGACAAGCTGTTCGCGACGCAGTCGCGCTGGTCTGGACTGCCGATCGCCGCGGCGACGACGTACTTCGATTCGCTCGCGGTGGCGACGGGAGTGAATGCGACGGACTTCCGGGGCTGCCTGCAGAGTGGGCTGATGAAGCGCATCATCAACGGCGACGGCAGCCGGGCTGCGACGGCGGGAGTGCGGTCGACGCCGGTGTTCTTCATCGGCAACGAGGGGATTCCCGGACTGGCACCGCTCGACGCCTATCGCCAGGCCATCGAACGCGCACGCACGGCCGCGACGAGTCGACCCGGCGAATAGTGCGACCGCTGCTGCGGTTGCTGTACGCGGCGGCGGCGAACACGGCGAGCCTCGCGGCATCGCTGGTGCCGGCGTCGAATTCCAAGGCGGCCATCGCCTTTCGGGCCCGGCGTGGCATCGGTCAGCGCTACGCCGCGTGGGCTGCACAGTCGCGCGATGCATCGCGTCCCCTCCTGTGGATGCACGCGCCGTCGGTGGGCGAAGGACTGATGGCCCGCCCCGTCCTCACCGCGCTGCGCGAGAAGCGTCCGGATCTCCAGCTCGCGTACACGTTCTTTTCGCCGAGCGCGGAGGAGTTCTCTCGGACGCTGGACGTCGACTTCCGGGACTATTTGCCCTTCGACGCATCAGCGGCGGTGTCGACAGCCCTGGATGCACTGAAGCCGCGCGCGCTGGTCTTCAGCAAGCTCGATGTGTGGCCGGAGTTGGTGCGCGCCGCGCATGCGCGTGGGGTGAAGCTGGGCCTGATCAGCGCGTCGCTCCCAGCAGAATCAAAGCGGCTCTCGACACTTGGATCGATGCTCCTGCGCGACGCGTACGCCACGCTCGATGCCGTCGGCGCAGTGGACGAAGACACCGCGGTGCGTCTCGTGGAGCTCGGCGTGAACCCGAACGTCGTGGTCGTGACTGGCGACACGCGCTACGACCAGGTGTGGCAGCGTGGACGGAACGCGAATCGCGAAACCGGGCTTCTCGCTCGGCTCGGATCCGTGCGGCCGACTTTCATCGCGGGATCCACCTGGCCGCCGGATGAAGCGGTGGTGCTGGACGGCGTGGTGCGTGCGCGCGCGAAGATTCCCGCGCTCCGTGTCATGATCGCGCCGCACGAGGTGACTCGCGAGCATCTCGATCCCATTCGCCAGTGGGCCGAGCGCCAGCGTCTGACGATCGCGCCGGTGGACGATCCCGCTGCCGTTGACGCCGACGTCATTCTCGTCGATCGGTACGGTGTGCTCGGCGACCTGTATGCGCTTGCGGATGTCGCGTTCGTCGGCGGTGGCTTTCATGAAGCCGGATTGCATTCCACCCTGGAGCCCGCGGCATTCGGCGCGCCGGTGCTGTTCGGCCCGAAGCATCACCGCAGCCGCGACGCGCTCGCGCTGCTCAAGGACGGTGGCGCCCGCGCTGTGTCATCCGCCGCGGACGTAGAGCAGGCGCTGCTCGACTGGCTGCTGGACAGCGATGCGCGGCGAACGTCCGGTAGCGCAGCGCAGGCCGTGATCGAGCGTGGATGCGGTGCGGCAGACAGGTCTGTTGCGCTTGTTGAATCGCTGCTGTAGGACCATACGGCGGATCCGACTACGGAACTGACTGCGGAACCGACTGCGGAACCAACAACGGACCTAACTACGAAACGGAAGGGGGAACTGACTAGGGGCATCTGCGGACTTTGGCCCGGTTTCGTTCGTTCCGCAGTTGGTTCCGCCGATGGTTCCGCGGTTGGTTCCGCCTCTGGTCGCGGTTGGTTCCGCCTCTGGTTCCGCCCTTGGTTCCGCCGTCAGTTCTGCCGTGAGTTCCGCCGTCAGTTCCGCCTCAGGCAGTTTTGACCGCGGCAGCCGGCGCGGCGACAGTCCCGCTGCTCGGCTTGTGCAGAAAGAACCCCTGCACGAGATGCACACCGATATTCCGCACGGTCATGAACTCCTCGGCGCGCTCCACTCCTTCCGCGATCACCATCGCGCCATGGTCATTCGCGAACTTCACCATCGTCTCCACCAGGTTCTGCTTGATGAAGTTCGTGTCGATGCCCGTGATCAGCGAGATGTCCAGCTTGATGAAGTCGGGCTCCAGGTTGGCAATCGATCCGAGGCCCGCGTAACCGCTGCCGGCGTCGTCTACCGCGAAGCGGTAGCCCATCTCACGCAGCCCCTTGAGACGCTCGCGGAACTTGGGATAGTCCTTGATCGCGGTGCGCTCGGTGATCTCGAGGACCACGCGATCGGGCGCGGCGGCTTCCTTCTCGCCGAAGAGCGGATCGCTGAAGTCGTGCGGATCGACATTGATGAACAGCGACTCGCCGGGATTCAACCGGCTCTGCAACCCCTCCAACGCGCGTGACCGACAGAGCCGGCTCAGCTCCCAGATGAGGTCCGCTTCCTCGGCAACCTCGAACATCACTTCGGGGCTGCGGAGGCTGCGCAACACGCCACGCGCGAGTGCCTCGTAGCCGAAGATCTCTTCGGTGTCCGCGTAAACGATGGGATGGTAATCCACATACACCCCGCGCTCGCGCAGGCTCTTCCGCAGGTCCGCAACCTTGCGCGCCTTCTCCCGCTGCTCGATGCTGCGCGCCGCGTTCGCCGCCTCGCGGATGCCACGGTAGATCATCCGCTCGATGCGGAGCTTGGGGTTGTAGTACACGTGCGCGCGCCCAACGTAGATGTCGAAGAGCGCGGCGATGTCCTCACCGTGCAGTGCCTCGATGCGGGACTGTACGTTCCGCTGCAGGCGAGCCACCATCTCGGTGATCTCGCCTTCCGACGCCGCCGCGACGCCGGTGGCTGGCACGTGGAAGAAAATGAAGTCGTCGTCATTGGTGAAGCTCACCATGAGCCGCGATGGATTGGGCGACGCGTCGTCGAGGAACTCGCGCACCGCCTGCGCCGTCGTCTCGAGCACGGCGTCCAGCTTCTCCCAGCCGTAGATCTCCTCGATCTTCGAGTAGCGCACGAAGTTGAAATACAGCACGACGATCTCGCCGCGCTCCTTGAACCGCTGGCGCGAGCGCTCGATCATTACCGGCAGCGTCGGCAGGCCGGTGAGGGAGTCGTGGAGCATCCGCTCATACTCGACGCGCTCCACGCGGTCGCCCATCCCGGCCACCGCCGCCGGCCCGCGCGAGATCGCCGCGTGAATCCGCGCGGCCACTTCCGCGCTCGACGCGTCGCGCAGCACCCACTCTTCCGCACGCAACTCGACCGCACGACGCCGCGCGGCGTCGTCGTCGCACTGCACCACCACGGGCAGTCCCGCGTTGTGGGCGGCCTCGACGATCGCGCGCAATTGCGTCGGGTCGTTCGTGCAGACGTAGATCGCGCGCGTTCCTGCCACAGTGCCGACCGCGGACGCGAGCTCGTCGGACGCGCGACGCTCGAGCCGCCAGCCGTCCAGCAGCTCGACGGCGGCCTCGATGGCCTGGTCGTCCGAGTCCGTGAGAAGTATTGAGCCGGTCAGCACGCGATGGAGACGATCCTCAGGAAGCCAGCGCCGTCCGCTGCACGGCCAGGTTGCGCTGAACGGTAGCCGCCAGCGTCGGCAGGTCGAAAGGCTTCTCGACGTAGTCGTCCGCCCCCGTCTGCAGCGCCGTGCGCTTGTCGTCCATCTCGTTGAGAGCCGTCACCATGATGATTCGCACTGTCTTGCCCAGCTCCGGATGTGCCTTCATCGTGCGACACACCTCCCAACCATCGCGCCCCGGCATCATGACGTCCAGAAGGACCAGTGCCGGCTTGACCGTCTCGAACAGCGCGAGCGCCTCTTCCCCACTGCGGGCCACCGTGATCGGATAGCCGCGCGTCTCCAGATAGTGCTGGATGATCTCCGCGTTGTCCTGGTTGTCGTCGACGACCAGGATCGGCGGCAGCTTCGCCCCTTTGTTCTTCACGTCAGTTTCCCCTTGCGCCGGGGACCCATGAGACCGCGACGCCCAGATTGCTCGCGCCATCCGCCGACCCCGAGCCGAATTCGGTCCCGATGGTCGCGCCGAGAGCGCGGGTGATTCCTACATCCAGTCCAACCGAGAACCGGAAAACGCCGTCGCTGCCCGAGACATCGTCATTCGTCACCCGGGTCCAGCGATACAGCGGTGATGCATAGATGGAAAATCCCCGTGCGGTGCCCAGCGGCCGCCGGTACGCGGCCGTCAGCCCCACAGGGATGGTGAATACGGCGGGATTGGTTACGACGCCCGCGTCCCGGGTGCGAGGCGCGCCGCCGATGCCGCCGAAAGCACCAACGCCGATATTTCCGCTCCGGGTATTCCAGACGTTCATCGCCACTCGCCCACCATAGGCGCCCCGGCTGGCGTCGTTGGCGCGCTGCGCCCCCGCCCCGGCACTTACCTGCATCCGTCCATTGCCCAGCCCCCAGGCGCCGGCCAGACCCATGTAGCTCTGTCCGCCACCGCTCCCGAAGTTGGCGCCGAGGGCGATCCCCGGGTTCGAGAACGCGTTCTGCAGCACGGGTAAACCCGGGACCTGTGCACCTGCGTTCAGGGCGGTCAAAAGCAGCACCGGGAAGGCTATCCGTAAGACGTTGCTGGACATAGACATGGATGGTTCGTGGAAGGCGTGCAGTTCGCAGGGGTACACCAGTGCAAGGGACGTGCGTGGCCCGTACTGGACAGCAGGCTGTTCGGCACCGCAAAATGTCCTTTCGCGGCCGGTCCCCGCCGATGTCCGGCACCCCACGCCACGACGGGTACGAGCATGAACCACTGCGTGTCGAAATGGACGACGACCTGCGCGCTGGCCGGCATCATGGCCCTCGCGGGTGGTGAGCGCGCCCAGGCGCAGGAGGTCTCGCTTCGCGGCGTTGTCGTGGACACCGCGGGATCGCCGATCGCCAACGCGGACGTTGGCGTTGCCGCGCTGCATCGCCTCACCCGCACAGACGACTCCGGCCGCTTTGTCCTGGCTGAGATCCAGGCGGGACCGGTGCAGCTGTCCGTGCGGCGCCTGTCATATGAGCCGCGCAAGATCAACATGGTCGCGAGCGTCGCTGGTGAGCCGCTGCGCGTCGTTCTGAAGACGAACGTTGCCCTCCTGGAGGGAGTGACGGTGACGGCCGGCGAGATGCGCCGTCGCGAGCAGATCGAGGATTTCTATCGCCGCATGACGCGTGGCATCGGGACGTATGTCACCCGCGAGGACATCGACGGGCGCGTGAGCGGGACGCCAAGCGACATGCTGCGCAGTGTGCCGGGGATCAGGTTCGTCAAGGTCAGTTCAGGACGCGGGATCCGGTTCCCGAACACCTCGCTGTCGCGGCGCGACTGTGCGCCCATGATCTGGATCGACGGGCAGAAGGCGCCCGGTCTCGAGATCGACGACGTCACCCTCACCGACATCGAGGGGATCGAGATCTATAATGGCCCGTCGACCACCCCCTTTCAGTTCTCTCAGGGTGCCGCCTCGCACACCTGCGGCACGATCGTAATCTGGAGCCGTCCCCCGACACGTCGAACGCAACGGTAGATGGCCGGAGGCAACCGACCCGATGCCCGTCAACTGTGGCTGATTTCACTGCTCCTCGCTGCGCTGGCGGTCGTCCCGTACCTGCCATCGCTGCGTGGTGAATTCCTCACATGGGACGACAACATCAACTTCCTGGAGAATTTCGGCTTTCGCGGCCTTGGGTGGGACAACCTGCGGTGGATGTGGTCCACCACGCGCATGGGTCATTACATCCCCCTCACCTGGATGACGTTCGGACTCGATTACACGCTTTGGGGGATGAACCCTACCGGATATCACAGCGTCAACCTCGTGCTGCACGCGATAAATACCGTGCTGCTGTTTTTTCTCGGAAAGGACCTGCTGGAGCGTGCCGGCATCCCCCACCCTGGCATGAACAGCAACGTGCAACTCGCCACCGCCGCACTTGCTGCCCTGTTCTTCGCCGTGCACCCGTTGCGCGTCGAGTCGGTTTCGTGGATCACCGAGCGCCGGGACGCGTTGTCGCTCCTCTTCATGCTCGTGAGTATCCAGCAATACCTGCGGTACGTCACGACGGGCACCCGACGGGGATACGTCGCGTCGCTGCTGCTGTTCATGTGTGCGCTCCTGTCGAAGGGCATCGCAGTGACCCTGCCCGCGGTGCTGCTGCTCCTGAATCTCTTTCCGCTGAGACGCATCGAGCCGCGGCGGCTACGGCACGGCAAGCACATCGCCGTTGAGCTCCTTCCCTTCTTCGCCCTCTCCGGCGCATTTTCGCTCCTCTCCGTCGTCGCGCTCACGCCGCCGGCGCAGCTCGATCCGGTCGGAAAGGTCGTCGTCTCCGTGTACAGCCTCGTGTGGTACCTGTGGAAGACCATCGTGCCCACAGGGCTCGCCCCGCTGTATGAAATGCCGGAACGGGTGAACCCGCTGGCCCCACGTTTCCTCCTCGCCTACGCGGGATTCGCTATCCTGTGCCTTGCGCTCTGGCGGTTTCGCACCCGCCACGCGGTTATCGGCGCAGCACTCGCGTTCGTGATCCTGATCTTTCCGCTGCTGGGCGTCGTCCAGAACGGACCGCAGATCGTGGCCGATCGCTACACCTACCACGCGTCCCCCGCGCTTGGTCTTCTCGTCGCCGGCAGCGCGGCGTGGATTGCCGGTCGCAAGGGGCTCGTGATCCTGGGCGCGTTCATCGCTGCGATGTTCCCGCTGACATGGAAGCAGGCTCGCATCTGGCGTGATTCGGGGTCGCTCTGGTCAAGAGTCGTGGAGATCGACAGCACGTCGTCCGTCGGCCACATCGCGATGGGCAGCCTGTTGTTCGATCGTGGCCGAGTCCTGGAAGCCGTCGATCATTACCGCCTGGGTTTGCGATACGATCCCGATTACGCGGACGGATACAACAATCTCGGCGTCGCGCTTGCCCAGCTTGGCCGGACCCCCGAAGCCGTCGAGCAGTACGAGCGCGCTGTTGCAATTCGCCCGGGGTATGCGGACGCGCTGAACAACCTCGGCATCGCGCTCGCGCGTGACGGGAAGCTGGTCGAGGCCATCGCGAAGTACCGCGATGCCCTCGCCGCCGACTCGACATTTTCGGCAGCGCACACCAACTGGGGCAATGCCCTCGTGCGACTCGGGCGGATCAGTGAGGCGCTGCCGCATTACGCAGCCGCGGTTACGCTCAATCCCACGGATGCGTTCGCGGAGCTGAACTGGGGGGCGGCATTGGCCCAGCAAGGCGACCTCGAACAGGCGATTCCGCACTTCGACCGGGTGTTGGCCCTCCAGCCCGACAACGCGGACGCGCGCGCGTTTCGCGAGCGCGCCGGCGAGATGCTCCGTGCGCGCACTCCGATGGCGCCATGAGAGCGATGAGCACCGGCGCGAGGAGCCTGGCTGCAGACCGGCGAAACTGGCTCGCCATCGCCTTCATCGTGCTGGTCACCTGCCTGGCGTTTTTCCCGGCGCTGCAGAATGGCTTCGTCACCTGGGACGACGACCTGAACTTCCTCGACAACCACCGCTATCGCGGGCTCGGCCTCGAGCAGCTCCAGTGGATGTGGACGACGTTCCACCTCGGCCACTACGTCCCGCTCACCTGGATGACGCTGGGGCTGGATTACGTGATCTGGGGGATGAATCCCGCGGGATACCATTTCACGAATGTGCTGCTGCACGCGGCGAATGCCGTCCTGCTGTACGTGCTCGCGCTGCGCATCCTGGCATACACGCAGGCATTTCGTGCGAACCCGAATCCGCGGATGCTGACGATCGCGGCAGCCTTCGCGGCGCTGCTGTTCGCGATTCATCCGCTGCGCGTGGAGTCGGTCGCGTGGGTGACGGAACGACGCGACATGCTGTCGCTGTTCTTCTACCTGCTCTGCGTGCTCTTCTACATGCGGTCGGTCGAGGAGAACGCGCCGCGACGCTGGCTGGCGCTCTCGATCGCGATGTTCCTCTTCGCCCTGCTGTCCAAGGCGACGTCGATGACGCTCCCCGGCGTGCTGCTGATCATGAATGTCTTCCGTTTCCGCAGGCTGGGGGGAACGGCGGGGTGGTGGAATCCGGGCGCGCGCCGGGTGTACCTGGAGATTCTCCCCTTCGCGGTGCTCAGCGCCGCGACGGCGGTGATGTCCATCGTCGCCCTGAAGCCGCCCGACCAGCTCACCCTCAGCGGCAAGATCGCGGTCTCGTCGTACAGCCTCGCCTTCTACCTGTGGAAGACGCTGGTGCCCGTTCGTCTGTCCCCTTTGTACGAGATGCCCACGACGGTGGATCCGGGCGCGCCGATGTTCGTGGTCAGCTACGCGGTGGTCATCGGCGTGACCGGGCTCGCGCTCGCGCTGCGCCGTCGCGTGCCGGACATCGCGGCGGGGTGGCTCGTGTTCATCGCGATCCTGCTCCCGATGCTGGGGCTCGTGCAGAATGGTCCGCAGATCGCCGCCGACCGCTACACCTATCACGCGGCGCCGGTGCTCGCGGTGATGGTCGCGGCACTGCTGGCGCTGGTGCTGCGACGCTCACGCACGCTGCCATTGGCGATTGGAGCGATCATGCTCGCGATGCTGGGCACGCTGACCTGGAGACAGACGCAGGTCTGGCGGGACGGCCATTCGCTCTGGTCGCACGTGGTACGGTTGGACCCGGAGTCGTCCATGGGACACGCGGGACTTGGAAACCTGCTCCTGCGCCAGGGGCGCCTGAGCGATGCGACGGAGCATCTCGAGAAGTCCGTCAGCTTCAATCCGCGATACGAGGAAGGACACAACAACCTCGGCATCGCCCTCGCGCGTCAGGGACGTTTTGACGAAGCGATCACTCACTTCGAGCACGCCCTCGCCATTCGGATCGAGTACGCCGAACCTCACAGCAACTGGGGAATGGCGCTGGCGGCGAAGGGAGACGTAGACGGAGCGATGCAGCATTACCAGCGCGCACTCGAGATCGAGCCCGACCTGGCGGACGCGCACACGAACCTCGGCAACCTGCTCGTGCGCACCGGCAAGGCGGCGGACGCCATTCCGCACTACGAGCGCGCACTCGCACTGCGGCCCGACCATGCGGACGCGCAGCTGAACTGGGGCGTCGCGCTTGTTCAGCAGGGGAACATCAGCGGCGCCATCGATCGCTTTCGTCAGGCGCTTGCCATCCAGCCAGACCATCCTGAAGCGCGCGAATACCTCCAGCGCGCGTCGCAGCTGCGCAAGCCGTAACCATCGCGCTCAGCCTGGCAGAACCAAATGCAGTCGACACCCACGCCGAGGGCAACATACCGCAAAGAAACTGCAGTCGCACCGATCATGTCGGATGAAGACTGAAAGGGCACGATCGCTTCGTACCGTGCACCTGGCAACGTCTCGTCTTGCTTGATCCCGCCCTTTCTGACTCGTTCAGACCTGATCGGTGTTGACTGCTGTTACTCTGGCCGAGGCCGAGGCCGAAGCCGAGGCCGAAGCCGAGACCGAGAGCCGAAGCAGACTAGCGCCGCACTACGACCTCACGGGCGCCAGAACGTACCGGCACCACCGACTCGGCGCCTCCCGGCCAGCGCACACGCACCGACGTCGGATTGCCGGACAGGCCGAACACCTGGACCGCGCCGTTCTGCGACCAGTAGCCAGACCCCGCCTGGATCTCGCGAACCGGACCTGACTGGCCGCTGTAATCAATGCGGATCTGGGCGCCGACCGCGTCGGGATTCGACGGTGGTCCCTGCACCCGGACGCGTAGCCCGGGCTTCGCCTGACGGTTGTTGTACAGCTTCGTCTCCGCACTGTTCTGCGAGATCGCCAGGTCGAGTCGGCCGTCGGCATCGAAGTCCGCGTAACCCGCGCCGCGCTGGTCGCCGTAGACCAGCAGGCCGGATTGGGCGCCGGACATTGGCTCGAGGGCGCCCTTGCCGTTCCCGAGGAGAAGAAGCCCCCGCCCCGCGTCATACCGCGGGAGTCCGACCGCGGTGGGATAGAAGTTCTGGCTGAGGAAGATGTCTTCCGCGCCATCGCCATCGAAATCCGCAACGCCCGCATAGAACGCTGGGGCCAGCTGCGCCTCGTGCGGCAGGGGCACGGCGTCAAAGCGCGCGCCGCGGTTGAAGAACACCATGTGATCGAGTGTCACGATCTCCTTCCGGGACACCTTTGCCGCGGCCGCGCCGAGCACCTGTTCGACGGTGGCCGTGGAGTACTCGCCGAAGCTGCGGATGCGGTCTGGCAGGTCTGGAATCGCGATCCGAACACGCGGGAAGCTGTTCAGCGGCATCAATGCGCGCGTCGAGGGATCCTGGCGCGCAATGAGCATCTCTTCCTCACCGGATGATCCGAACTGGCCATGCAGCAATACGAGCGGCCGGGCGCTGTCGGCCTGCATCATCGTGTTCCGGCCCCAGCTCGTGGCGACGATGTCGAGTCGCCCGTCTCCGTCGATGTCGCCGGTGGCGATGCCGTTCCAGCGCCCGGTCCACTTGCCGAGTCCCCAGGACGCCGGCGCTGGCGTGAGCTTGCCCGCGTTATTGATCAGCAGCAGCACCGAGTCCCATTCGCGCGCGAGGAGCAGGTCGGGATCGCCGTCCCCGTCGATGTCCGCGAACGTCGCGGCGGAGACGAGCCCCACTTGCTGCAGATCGTTCGCGTTGTCCCCCACGAACATGCCATTGTCGTTGCGCATCAGCACTGATGGCGCTGAGCGCGGGTACGCGCCGGGGACGACACGACCGCCGACAAACAAGTCGAGGTCTCCATCGCCATCGACATCCGCGGCGGCCAGTGGACCCACGGATGCGGGACCGGCGCCGAGCACCTGCTCCATGCGGGCGTCGAGCCCGCGCGCGCCTGCCGCGACGCCCAGGACACTCGCGATCACCGGCGCCGCGCCCCCGGGACCCTGGACGCCTTCCCAGCTCGCCATCCCCATCAGCACCCGGCTGCCATTTTCGGACGCGATGCCGAGCACGCCGGTGAGGTCATGCTCCGCCGCGGGAAGCTGCGCCCGCGCGGGTACCATGCGGCCATTGTCGTTGCGCATCACGGCGACGCGGCCGGATTTTCCGGCCCCGATCAACAGGTCCTCGTCGCCATCACGGTCGTAGTCGAACCACGACACGCCGGGGCCGAGGTGGGACAGGGTGTTCGGGAGCAGGAACTGCCGCTCCCAGTCGTCGAACGGTGGATCGACGTGTTGATGGCCACCAAGCTGCGCCGACGCGTCAACGAAGAGCGGCGCCGCGCTCGTGGAGCTACGATCTGCCAGGATCGGCTTCGCGCCATTCGTGGTCGGCGCCGCTGTTTCGGGAGTGATCTCATAGAAACGGTTCGGGCGCACGCCACTGATGAGCGAGCGGCGGCCGTCGCGCCAATCCACAACGATCGTCGCGCTGTCCGCCTCGCCCATGGCGAATGCGATGTCGTAGTCGCTGTGGGACATGTACAAGCCGCCCACGGCAACTTCGCGCTCCTGCACCGGTACGGCGCCATTCAGCAGGCGTACCTTCGCTCCAACCGCGCGGGTATTCAGTCCGTCGCCCTTGAGGCGCACCTTCACCCGCGGCGCGATGGCGTCGTTCCGCATGAGCTGCACCGGGGCACCGAGCCGGGACACGACGACATCCAGGTCGCCATCCTCGTCCAGGTCGCCCGCGGCGAGGGTATGCGAGATGTCATCCTCGACACCGAACTTCCAGCGCTCGCTCGCGTCCTCGAACGTCATGTCGCCGCGATTGCGGAACGCCACGTTCTTCAGCTTGAGGGGTGGGAACTCCCAGCGTGTGCGCTGCCAGTGCACGTCCGTGAGACGGTTCTGCAGCCGCTCATGTGTGTCGGCATCCATGATGTCCCACAGATGCCCGTTCGTGATCAAGATGTCCTGCCAGCCATCGAGATCGACGTCGGTGAGCATCGTCGACCACGACCAGCCACTGGCCTGCACGCCTGCGGCCATCGACGCGTCTGCGAACGTTCCGTCCCCGCGATTGACGAAGAGCAGGTTCCGCTGCTGCTGCAGCTGCGACTCCATGTCGCCTGGTACCTTGGGGAGTGCGGTGTGGGTAGGGATCTGCGTCTTCAGGCGGCCAGGCTCGTTGCTGAGCATATCCACCTCGAAGATGTCCGGAAGACCGTCACCATTCACGTCGCCGACGTCCACGCCCATCGCGGAGTTGCTCACCTGCCGCAGCGACTTCCAGTCCGCTCGACGGAAGTTCCCCGAGCCGTCGTTGAACCACAGCTCATCCACGTCCTCGAAATCATTCGCGACGTAGAGATCCGGCGCGCCGTCGCCATTCAGGTCGGCGAACCGCGCACCGAGGGTGAAGGACTCGCTCTCCTCGATGGCCTTCCCCGCCGCGTCGCGAAATCGTCCCGCGCTGAAGGGGACCTTCGTGAACCTGCCGCCGTCGTTGAGATAGAAGTCATCCGTGGCGCCGCGCTGGCTCATGCGCATGCCGCCCATGTCGGGACGCATCACCAGGCGATAGTGCGCCTGATGCTCGGGAACGATCTCGAAGCGATTGGGACCCACCTGGCGCACCATCTGGCTGAAGGCGCGCTGTTGCGGCGGGAGACTGTCGTCCACGTTGTACGCGTTGTAGTTCGCGACGAACATGTCGAGGTCGCCGTCCGCGTCCACGTCCGCCATGGCGATGGTGGTGCCGCCCTTTCCGGTGGAATCCACGCCAAGGTCACGCCGCTCGGTGAAGACGCCACTTCCGTTGTTCACGAAGACGGCATTCGGTCCACGCGTCGCCAGGACGACGAGGTCCAGGCCGTTCGCGCCGTCGATGTCCGCGAACACCGCACCGGTCGAATTCCGGGTGCAGGACGCGACGCCGGCGCGCTCGGTGATGTCCTCGAACTTCCACCCGCCGACGTTGCGATACAGTGCGTCGCATCCCTCGGTGCGGGCAAGGAAGACGTCGGTCAGGCCGTCGCTATCCACATCCCCAAGTGCGATACCGGCACCCTGTCCGAGAATGCGATTACCAAGCAGCAGCGACTCACTCACGGTGTTCTGGAAATCGATCCCCGTGCGGCCGGCGCTCATGGCAGTAAAGCCGGGCGATCCCCGTCCGACCGAGAACTCGCGCCAGCGATAACCCGCTTCCTGATGCCACTCGCCCGGTGGCGCATCCTTGCACGCGACGATGCCGGCGACGAGCGCCAGGCCGGCCACGAGATGGGTTCGTGACTTCACTTGCCAGCCTCCGACGAGCCGCCGAAGCGCTCGACAACCTTGTTGCCGATGCAGCTCCCAAGCTCCCGCCCACTCACGTTGCCCACCGGGAAATGAATGCCCCCATAAATCCGCGACATCCCCGCCTCTTCGGCCGCCTGCCTGAACGATTCAAAGCGGCGCACCTTGTGGCCGATGGTAACACTCGTGCTGTCGTCGAACGGCACGGCACCGATCGCGGCGGTCAGCACGGCTGCCGCGGCAGACGACTGCGTGGAATGCCCCGACGGATACTCTGGGAATGGTGGAGTGGGAATAAGTGGCTCCCATGTCGGATCGATCGCCTCGCGGATGTACGTGCGGGGGCGAATCAGGTTGAACTGGTACTTGTAGCCCCACGATGCGATGAACGCGTCGGCCATTGCCACCGCGCTCTGCACGAGAATCGTCGCGGCGTCACGCGCCGGCAGCTGGCGCTGGCTGACCATCTGGCTCGCGATCGAGATCCAGTGGCCGACCGGAGTTCCCGACTCGCCAGCGTTGTCCGCCCAGTAGAGCGCGATCTCCTTCTGCTCGTCCGTCAGGTTCCTTCGCGTTTCGAACACCTCGCGCGCGTGCGGATACAGGGCGGCGGAGGAATCACGCCCCCACGCAGGCGGCGGGGCGATCACGCACTCATTCCACTTCGAAAGAACGAACGGACGAAGTTCTGCCCAGTACGGCTCCGACATCCCCGTCATGTTCACGACCGGCAGCGTCGCGTTGCTACGCTTCGGCCGGTTGAGCACCAGCGCACGATCGCTCGTCTTGCCTGCCTGCAGGACGTTCGCCGGATTGCTCAGCTCCACCATCTCGCTGGCGCCGGACATGTTCTGCGACGCGTACACGTTCGCCGGAGCGTCGTTCACCCAGAGACCAGGGCCGACCGGCGCGGCGTATTTGCGCCCGCGCGTCTTGTCGAAGTTGTCGGACCGGGACCAGGCCACGATCGCGTTGCCGATCGCGACGCCATGCGCCTCTGACGCGGCGCGAACGTCCTCCCCGAGGCCGAGCGCGACGCGCGCGGTAGCCAGTGAATCCGCCAGGCGTGTGAGCGCGCTCCGCGTTGTCGGCAGCCCCTCGCGCAACAGCGAATCGAGCACGACGCGTTCAGCATAGACGCCAACCAATGCCCCATCCACTCGTTGCCCGGGCGCAGGCAACTCCGGGAAGCCATTCAGCGCGCCGGAGAGCGGCGTCATCTTCGCATCCGTGGTCGCAAGTCCGGCATACAGCGCGGATGTCGCGTATACCATGAGCCGCGACGCCACTGGCGGCGACACGCGCTCCACGCGGATGGCGCCATAGAGCGAGTGCACCCACTCGGCGAGCATCTTTGGATCTGCGTCTGGATTGCGGCTGCAGGCGGCGAGGAGGGCCAGCGTCGTGGCGGAAAGGATTCGCTTCATTTTGCTCCCACGGTCTTGCGTTTCTTGCCGGATTTCGGGGCACCCTGGGCAACGACGGGCGCGGCGGATGACGTCGGGCGTGGCACGTGCGCGAACAATTCCTTGCGCACCTCCGGATTGCTGATCTTCCAGATCACGCCGTCGGTGAAGTAGTGATGAATGTTGATGAACAGCAGGATGAGGATCGGCGCCGCGAAGCTGGGACTTTCGCCGAACACGCCACCGATGACTCCCATCGCGGTGGCGGGCACGAATCCCGAGATGGCAACGCTCAGCAGGAGGAGGGCGCCCGCGTACATCGCCATGTGCATGGCGACGCGTCCGCGGGAGCCTTTCCGGTCCTTTTCGGCGTTGTTCATCTCCACACGGATGGGGAAGGCGAGATACTGCAGCGCATGCGCAAGCTGGACCCAGAAGAGCGCGCGGGGGTCGCGGGCCATTAGCGCATACCACACGAAGATCGCAAGCCAGGCCACCAGCGCCCGGGCGGGAGGCAAACGGCCAATCCGCTTCCGCATGCGCATGATGCCGGAGGCACCAAGGGCGAAGGCGACCAGCGTCCCAGCACTGATAACAAGATACAACGGGCGCACCACGCCGGGATCACGCAATTGCGTATAGAGGAACCAGGTGACATGCCACGCGAGGAGAATGCGGAGGCCGGTTCGGATGAGCAGACGCTCCCGGTCGTCGAAGCGCGCCCCCTCGAGATACGCGAACGACGCCATCATCCCCCAGACCTGGCCGGTGTAGTGCCACGCGAGGTACGCGCTCGCGACCGTGATCAGGAGGATCACGAGTACCCGCGTGTTGGTCTCGGACGTGACCGCCAGCGCGATGTAGCCCAAGAGAATCCCGGGCACGTACAGCGAGGCCCAGCGGTACCGCATGATCATCTCGCGGCTGCGGTAGACGATGCGGTACGATGCCATGAAGTGCGGCATGTTTATGAGCGTCAGCAGCCACGCCTGCGCGCCGGCGCCAAGGATGACGAGATCCGTGCGGCCGCTGAGGAGCAGCGGCACGAACAGGATGAGCGAAAGCCCGCCGACGCACAGCAGGTCTACCACCGGCGAAATAATGGAAGGCTGGACAGCTTGTCTGCTTGACGGCTTGTCCACGTGGGGGTCGTGCCCAGCGGTCACTGCTTCGGCGCCTTGTACCGCTTGATGACGACGGCGCCGCCGTTGGCCGTCGGGCCGAACTCGGCCATGGACTTGCTTGGCTCGAAGTACCGCACATCCTCGGCGTCACGCGCGGCCATGAGCTTCAGCGCGTCGAGCCCGGTGTCCTTTCGGCCATCGATGTAGACGACGATCGGATTGATGATGGAATTGCCGGTGCTGCGGACCCCGCGCGGTGCCTCGAGGAAATGCGGCCGGATGTTCCGGATGACCTGATACAGGTCGAGGTCCTTGTATGGAGACTCGAGAATCTCCTCACGGGTGATGCGGTCGCGCTGGCGTTTCTGCGCTTCGGCCTGCGACGGCAGGAGTGTCACTGCGCCAAGTGCGGCGAGTGCGATGAGCCTGGGGAACTTCATGCTACCTCCTTCAGAACGCGGTGCTGCGAAAAGAACAAATGGCCGCCGGGATGTTGCCGGCGGCCATCTGTATGACGAACGAGGTTGGTGCTACGTACCGCAGCTCAGCAGAGCGGCAAGCACGTCCGTGCCGGCCGGCGATCCCATACGAATGAGCCCGCTGGCGTGGTGAAGTTCGGTGCGCCCGTGAGGTTCGGCGCCGTGCCCGCGATGGAGCGCGGGAACACGATCAGGGTCTGCGCGCTGCCTTCGACGCGCATTCCCGGGAGTGCTTCGATATCAACGGTTGCATGAGCACCCTGGAGCGCCGTGACGTTGGCGAACAGGTTCGCCACGCTGCCGCCGTCGCGCACATTGAACGTCTGCGTCGTGAGCGTCGTGGCCGTCGCCTGTCCCGTCGTGTCCACGTTCACATAGTTCGACACGCTCATGGCTGGGATGTCATCCCAGGTGGGCGTGGCGGGCTGGGTGGCGTTGCTCTTGAAGGTGCGGACGTCGATCGCATCCGGTGTCGCGTTGATCACGCGTACCGCCACCTGTCCGGCCGGGGGAGCGATGACTGCGGGATCTTCAGTGAGCACGGTGAGCTGCATCGGCGTCGCGTTTGCCGGGCGTCCCGGACCCGTCGGAT
>DASPMP010000028.1:0-9177 GCA_035626995.1 Gemmatimonadaceae bacterium | reverse complement strand
AGGTGCCATCGACGTCACCGACACTCGGGAGTGTGAGTGTCGTCGGGATGATGTTCACGGTGTCCGGCGCGTTCGTGACGCGCACCAGCACGGAGTCCATGCGGCCGTTCGGCGTCGAGACCACGATGCGCGTCTCGCCGGTACCACGCGCGAGCATCAGCCCTGGCGTGGGCTGCGGCTGCACGATATTCGAATCGCGCGAGATCCACGTGACGGGAATCGACATCGCCGCGCCGGACGTGTTGGTCACCGTCGCGGTCATCTGCTGCATTTCATCCAGGCTGCGAAGCTCGAAGGGCTTCGGCGCAAGCGCGACCGCCGCCGCTTCGTTCGTCACGATCACCACGACTTCGTCGCTTTGCTGGTCGGCTGTCGCGCGGACGATGACCGTGTCCGTCGCCTGTGCCGTGATCGTTGCAAGCGCGCTTCCGGAAACGACAACGCTGGCCGGGTTCAGCGACACCCAGTTGATGCTGCTGGCGGGGACTTGTGTGCCGAGCGCGTCAGGCGCCAGGACGTTGATGTCTTGCGCCTTGTCGCCCACGGACAGCAGCCGGATGGTGTCCGCGGATTGAATGGACAGCGAAACCGCGACCTGGTTCACGGTCACCTGCAGCGTATCGCTGCGGATCGCGCCGCCGACGGTTGCGGTGACCTTCACGGGACTGTCCGGCGTATTGCCGCGCGCCGTCAGTAATCCTGAGACGGGATCTACCTCGACTTTCCCGGGGTTGTCGCTGAGGAACACCGGGGTTCCAGCAGGCGCGGCACCGGCGATGAGCGTGTTGTTGAGCGAGTCCACCGCGCGCGCGGTGATCGCCATCGTCTCGTTGATCGAGCGCAGGTTTGCCGCCGCTGCTGTAGTCAACAGGTAGCGCTTGAGCTGCTGCGTGACGGTCACGCTCGAGAACGTGGAGTCGACGCCCTCGAAGATCGCGTAGATGTCCGCGGTCCCATTACCAACCGCGGTGACCTCGCCATTCGCATCGACGGTCGCGACGGTCGGATCTGTGGAGCGCCACACAACGTCCGATCCGGTGATTGGCGTCTGCTGGTCGCGTCCGAACGATTGCGCCTCCAGCGAACGGCGCGCGGTGAGCGCATCGAAGGTGATCGCACTCGGCGTCACCTCATTGGTCAGTGCGGCGGAGGCGACGGTGATCGTATCCGCGGTGCGGGAGTTCGGGCTGGCGTGGTTGTTCCCGATGGTGGTGCCGACGAGCGTGACGACCAGGGTTGCTGTGCCCCGGTCAACGGCGACGATGCTGTCGCCGCCCGCGTAGACGCGAACGACGCTGGGGTCGCTCGAGGTAAAGACATAGCGCGCTCGGGTCGTTTCCTCATTGTCCAGGAGCACCTGCACCCCGGGGCGAATGGAATCGCCGACGATGAGATCGAGGCGAGTGGACCCGGCGGGAAGACGGAAGGTGACCTGGACTTCGTTGACGCCGGCAGGAGCGGTGAGGTCGGAGCAGGCCTTGCCGGCAACGATGAGAGCGGCGAGGCCCGCGGCAGCGCCAACAAGGCGCCGCGCCCGGTCCAGGACCTGGTGCGCTGAAATTCTGCTCACGAGGGAAGGGTCTCGCAGAGCGCGTAAGTGCAAGGCAGATCAGGGATTAGGCTTCGTCGCCCCTGTGTCCGACCGATGCCTGCCAATTCCATTGAAGTCCGCCAATATTGGTCAGTCCAACGCCGCGGCTTATCTATGGTATGGTGCGGCGCAGCCGGGCTGACGGGACATCGACTGGCCCGCACCCCTGCAAGCCTTTTAGACGACTGAAGTAGGGGTCGGCAACCCTTGGCGAGACCATCGAAGACGCCATGGACTGGTTACTAATTCGGCACACAAATAACCCTCGTTCACGCATGCGATGGTTACTCCGCTCAGACTGTGAACATCGGCCGAGCAAGCGTACATTCCCCACAAATGCCAAGAATTACTGTTGGGAGGGCGCTGGCTGCCCTCGCATTGCCGGCGGCCATGCTCGTCGGGCTCCGGAAGCTGACACAGGCGGAGGCCGGTGTCCCGGCGGCGCCAGAAGCTTTGCCGAGCCCTGCAGGACCGGGAAGTGCGGAGCCGAACATTGCCATCGGCCCTGATGGCAGGGTCTACCTGAGCTGGATGGAGCCTGCGGACTCCGCGTTCGCGCTGCGTTTTTCGAGTCTGGACGGCGACCGATGGACGACACCGACGACGATTCGCATCGGGCGCGATTTCTTCGTCAACTGGGCCGACTTTCCGTCGCTCGAAGTTCTGCGCGGCGGACAGATCACCGCCCACTGGCTTCAGCGCACCGGAGCGAGCACCTACGCATATGGCGTCCGGATCGCGTTGTCGGCGGACAAGGGACGCAGCTGGAGCCCGGCCATCCGGCCGCATACCGATAGCTCCAACACGGAACACGGATTTGTGTCCATGTGGCGCGAGGAGAACGGCCTCGGCGCCGTCTGGTTGGACGGCCGGAAGTTCAACAAGGAAGGGCACAGTCCGTCGAATGAAATGACTCTCATGAGCGCGACCTTCCAGCCGAACGGTCGCGTTGCGACTGCGGAGGCGATGCTGGATGCCAGGGTGTGCGATTGCTGCCAGACGGCAGCGGCGGTGACTTCGCGCGGTCCCGTCGTCGTCTATCGTGACCGGTCGCCGGACGAGATTCGCGACATGTATGTCGTTCGGCGAGAGGCGGTCCGTGGCGCTGCGCCCAGGTGGAGCGCACCGGTGCCAGTGCACAACGACGGGTGGAAGGTGAATTTCTGCCCCGTGAATGGGCCGGCGATCGCAGCGGTTGATGAGCAGGTCGCCGTCGCGTGGTTTACCGCGGCGCAGGATTCCGCCCGGGTAAGGCTGGCATTCTCGCGTGATGCCGGCGCGACATTCGGTCCGCCCGTGCGAATCGACAATGGCAATCCTGCCGGGCGGGTCGACGTCGCCATGCTGCCGAACGGCAGCGCGCTGGTCAGCTGGATCGAGCGAATCAGGGGAGACACCGCGGCCGTTCGCGTTCGCCGGGTCCGCCCTGACGGCAGCGCCGGCGCCCCAGTAACCATCGCCTCGTCGTCCGCGGCGCGCGCGAGTGGATTTCCACGAATGGGGTTGACGCGCACCCATGCGATTTTCGCATGGACGGCGCCGGGCAAGCCATCGCGGGTACAGGTCGCCCGCATTCGGCTGCGCGACCTCGAGTGAGGGTATCGCGCGAGCTCGGTATCGCTGGCATCGCGCTTCTCTTCGCGTGTGCTGCACCGCCAGACGGTGATTCCAGCAGCGTTGAGATCGGGAAGCAGGCGCCTGCATACTCGGCCCAGTCGCTCGCTGGTGATTCCGTGTCTCTTGCAGCCGCGCGGGGAAAGGTCGTCCTGCTGAATGTCTGGGCCACCTGGTGTCACCCCTGTCGCGACGAGATCCCCGAGCTGCAGCGCTTGCACGAGCAGTATCGCGCGCGCGGGCTTGAGCTCATCGGCGTCAGCGTCGATGCAGCAGGCAATGATGAAAGCATCAGGGCATTCGCGCAGGAATTCCGGATGACATATCCCATCTGGCGGGACCCGGACGATCACATCTCCACGCGGTTCCTCATCTATGGCGTGCCCGCGACGTTCCTTGTCGATCGCGACGGCGTCCTGCGCTGGCGGAGGATGGGGCCCATCGCGGCCGGCGACACCAGTCTCGCAAACATCATCGAGCGTTCCCTCGGCAGCTGACGATGATCCAGGCAGAAGCCGCGTCGGTCGGTGTTGCGATCAGCTTTTCAGCGGGGCTCCTCAGCTTCCTGTCTCCCTGCGTGCTGCCGCTGATTCCCAGCTACGTCACATTCATCACTGGCTTGAAGCTGGAAGACGTGCAGCGCTCGCGCAGGGTGGCGCTCGCGCATTCGCTGATGTTCGTGCTGGGATTCACGCTGATCTTTCTGGCACTCGGCGCAACGGCGACGACGCTGGGCCGGATGCTCGGGTACAACCGCGAGTGGGTCGGACGCATTGGGGGCGTGCTCGTCATTATCCTGGGGCTGTACTTGCTCGGCGTATTCAACCTCGGCTTCTTCGCGACCGAGCGTCGGCTGCACGTGGCGAACAAGCCGCTTGGATACCTGGGCACCGTCTTTGTCGGGATGGCATTTGCGGCCGGATGGACCCCATGCATCGGCCCCATCCTCGGTGCAGTGCTGACGTACACGGCGAGCAGCGCGGACCTCGATCGCGGCCTGATCCTCCTGTTTGCGTATTCACTCGGCCTCGCTGTCCCGTTCGTGCTTGCCGCGCTGATGGTCGACCGGTTTATCGGGCTTTTCCAGAAGTACCGTGGTGCGTTGATCTGGACGACGCGGGCCGCGGGTGTGCTCTTGATCTGCGTAGGGCTGCTGATGCTGACGGACACCATGCGCCTGCTGACGCAGTGGTTGAATCCGTTTACGCCCGAGTTTTTGAGGAGCAGGCTTTAAGAATTGCTTGTCGGCGTGTCGGCTTTCAGCTTGTCGGCTTGTGCTCGATAAGCCGGTAAGCTGAAAAGCCACTTCACGGCCTACCACCCCGCCCGCACCGCCAGGGCAAGCGCATACTCCGGCATCCATGTCCCGGCGCTGGGATGGCCGTTACAAGCGCCGTCGGATTCCCCTGGCGTCTTGATCCAGAGAAACGCGTCGGCAAGTGAATTTCCGGTGTTCGCGGTTGGGCGCTCGCCGAGTGCGCGACCGGCGGGGTTGCACCACTCAGAATCGCCCGCCGACCCGGCGCCGTTGCGGCTCGTGTCAATTACATAATGCTTCCCACCCACAAGGCCGGAGAGCGTGTTGCCAAACGCAATCTGCTCACTCGTCGTGTGAAAGTTCGAGACGTTGAGCGCGAAGCCATCCGCGTTCGCGATTCCAGCGGCGGACAAGCGGGCCGCCATGGTTGTCGGCGACTGCCAGCGCGAATGTCCGGCGTCGAGATATACGGTTGCGCCGGCGTCACGAAGCAGGTTGACCGCGAATGAAAGCAAACTGGTACGTGTTCCCTGATCGGCGGCGGTGAGGCAGTCCATTCCGGCAAGTGCGTCAGGCTCGAGGACCACGAGCGCGCGCCGCGCGCCGATTCCGCGCGCGAAGTCGGCGATCCAGCCCCGATAGGCGTCAGGGGATCCAGCGCCACCGGCGGAGTAGCTCCCGCAATCACGCTGCGGGATGTTGTATGCAACGAGCACTGGAATCGCATTCGCGGAGGCAGCGGTCGCGACGGCCCTGTCGACGTCAGATCGCACGTTGGCATTCCAGCCGCCGAACCATTTTGCCTGCGGCTGCGCGGCGATCCTGTCCATGCGGGCTGCATCCGCGGGGCGGGATGCGCGCCACGCATCGGCCGTCTGTCGCGCGCTGGAAACTGCGTCCACGAAGAACGCGAGCCCCGCGAACGGACTCGATGAAGGCGTCGATGGGGGAAGCCCTGGATTGCCTGCCATGGGGGGCTCTTCTGCATGAAGCGGTGCCGCGATATCGCTGCATGCGGCCCCAGCCGCAGCAACCAGGGCGGCGGCAACCATCAGCATTGAATTCCCGATTCTGCGTACGCGCATACATCACCACCTGCAACAGCGTGAATAGGCATATGCACGTGCCTGCCAGGAAAAAGCAGGGACGTGTCACCAATAGGACGACGAGATGGACAATCGAGAGTCACTGGCGCACACAGCAGCGCGCAGCTCTCCAAGCATTTGTACACCTGCGCTCATAGTGAGTGCCTGTGACGACGGAGGAACCAACGGCCACGGGCTGACGGCCAAGAGCTGACGGCCAAGAGCTGACGGCCAAGTGCTGACGGCCAAGTGCTGACGGCCAAGCGCTGACGGCCAAGAGCTGACTGCCAAGAGCTGACTGCCAAGTGCTAGCTGCCAAGTGCTGACTGCCAATCGGCGGTAAGCCGTTGGCCGTAAGCCGTTGGCCGTAAGCCGTTGGCGGTAAGCCGTTGGCCGTAAGCCGTTGGCCGTAAGCCGTTGGCCGTAAGCCCTTGGCAGTAAGCAGTTGGCGGTAAGCCCTTGGCAGTAAGCAGTTGGCAGTAAGCCCTTGGCCGTAGGCCCTTGGCAGTAAGCCGTTAGCCGTCAGCCGTTGCCAATATGTAGTCTGTCTGACTATCATACCTCGACAGACTACCTATCCCACCAGGATGCCCCCGAAGAGCGACATCCTCCCCGGCACGCTCGACATGCTCGTCCTCCAGACGCTGAGCCTCGGCGCGCTGCACGGCTACGCCATCGCCCAGCACATCGAACGGACGAGCAACGACGTCCTGAAGGTTGAGCAAGGATCGCTGTATCCCGCGCTCGAACGGCTGCAGCGCGCAGGTCTCTGCACGTCGAAATGGGGAATCTCCCCCACGGGGCGAAAGGCGCGCTACTACACCCTCACCGCATCCGGACGCAAGCGACTCGGCCAGGAGATCTCCGAGTTCGACAAGTTGTCTCTGGCCATTGCACGGGTGCTCGGCCGAGCGGGGACGTAGATGTCCTGGCTTCACGGACTCCGTCATCGCCTGCGTTCGGTCATCGATCCCGCCGGCTACGAGCGCGAGCTCCAGGACGAGATGCGCTTTCACGTGGAGCTGGACGCGATGCAGCAGCGCGACGCTGACGCCGCACGTCGCCGCTTCGGCAACCGCACGTACTATCAGGAGGAGACTCGTCGCATGACCTGGCTTGCCTCGTTCGATGTCCTCCGGCAGGATCTCGGCTATGCATGGCGCTCGGTCCGTCGCGCGCCCGCGTTCACGGCGATGGTGGTCGGCACGCTCGCCCTCGGCCTCGGCGTCAACGCCGCGACGTTCTCCGTCCTCGACCGGATATTCCTGCGTCCGCCCGAGGGGGTCGTCGATCCCGCGACCGTTCATCGTCTCTGGTTCGAGACGTCGGCAATGCGATCATACGACGGCAAGTCCTTCATGATGCCGGCGTCGAGCTACGCGGAGTTTCGCGATGTGGCCGACGCGAGCAGCAAGCCGGGCAACTTCGCGCTGTACGACACCGATTTCGCCCTGACGCTCCGGCAGGGAGACAGCAAGTCGCGCATCCGCGCCGCGTTCGCCACCGCGACCTATTTCCCCGTGCTCGGCGTCCGCGCCGCGATCGGACGCGTGTACGGACCGGCCGAGGATTCGGTGGGCCACGCAAGCCCCGTCGCGGTGGTGAGCCATCGCTACTGGCGAACGACGCTTGGCGGTGATTCCGCCATTATCGGGCGGAAGCTCAACATCGAGCGAAACGATTACACCGTCGTTGGGGTGATGCAGCCCAACTTCGCCGGGCTCGACCTGCAGGCGGTCGACATCTGGCTGCCACTCGCCGCCCGCCCGAACATGCCGGAACGCTGGTGGACGAAGATGAGCGTCAACGGCATGCAGGGATTCTACCGCGCCGCGAACAGCGAGCGTGATCTGGCGTTCGAGCAGATGGCGACCCTCGCACACAGGGGCACCGAACGCCGACTGAATCCGCAGTATGCGGACACACTCGCGCGCGTCCTCACCGATCCGATCCACGGCGGTGGAGATATCGGCGAGCCGGGGAAGGACACGATCCTCAGCAGCCGGCTCTGGATCGTCGCATCGATCATCCTCGTGATCGCATGTGCGAACGTCATCAACCTCCTGCTCTCGCGCGCCGAGCGACGCAAGCGTGAGATCGCGGTGCGCCTCGCGCTGGGTATCTCCCGTGCGCGGCTGGTGCGGCTGCTGACGACGGAGACCGTGCTCCTCGCGCTACTGGCATCCGCCGTAGCGCTGCTCGCGGCGTGGTGGGGTGGCACTGTCCTCCGTTCGCAGCTGCTCCCCGAGACGACCTTTTACGAATCCGTGCTCCATTGGCGAGTGGTGGTGTTCGCGTTCGGGATCTCGCTCCTCGCGGGACTCGTGGCGGGGATCATCCCTGCACTCCAGGCGAGCAATCCGCGCCTGGCCAACGCGCTCAAAGACGGAACGCGTACGTCCTCGTCGCGTCGGTCCCGGCTTCGCAGCTCGCTGGTCGCGATGCAGGCGGCGCTCTCGGTGGTGCTGCTGGTCGGCGCGGCGCTTTTCGTCCGCAGCATGCAGAACGTGAAGGGACTGGACATCGGCTACGACGCCGAGCGCCTGCTGTTCGGGTACGTGCGCTTCGAGCCGGGGCAGTCGCCGCCGCCTGCCGTCGGTAATGCGCGGATGGTGGAGCTGCAGGGACAGCTGCGCCAGCGCCCGGGAATCGAGGGCGTCGCACGAAGCAGCATGGTGCCGATGCAGGGAATCAGCTTCGAGAACTTCTGGTGGGACAGCGATTCGGCGGCGTCGCTCAGTCCCAACGGCCCAACGTACATCGCGGTTGACGCCAACTACTTCCGCACCGTCGGCATGAGCTTCGTTGCAGGGAGCACATTCGAGGATCGCGCGCAGGGTGCGCGCGAGGTAATCATCAACGAGGTGATGGCGCAGCGCCTCTGGCCGAATGTCTCACCGCTATCTGTGCTGGGGCGCTGCATCCGCTTCGCCACGCGTGACGCACCGTGCTACAGCGTGGCGGGCGTCGTCGAGACCGGGCGGCAGAGCTATGTGGTGGAGAAGGACGCCGTGCCGCTGTATTACCTTCCACTCGGCAACCTCCCGACGCCACAGACATATCGCGGTGCCCTCGTGGTGCGCGCCGCCCCCGACGCCGAGCTGCCGGCGCGACAGGAACTGATGCGCGAGCTCGCACGCGCATTTCCGGGCGGCGAGGTAACGGTGCAGGCCATGACGGAGACGCTGGAGCCGGAATACCGCCCATGGGTTCTCGGCGTCCGGCTGTTCAGCGCGTTCGGCCTGTTGGCGCTGGTGGTGGCAATGATCGGCATCTACAGCACGACCTCGTACGGCGTCACGCAGCGGACACACGAATTCGGCGTGCGCGTCGCACTGGGGGCGCGGCTGCAGGACGTCGCCCGGCAGGTCGTCGGCGAAGGAGTGCGCGTGGTCGCGGTCGGTGTGCTGACGGGGATCGCGCTGGCGCTCGCTGCGGGACGGCTGATCGCGTCGCTGCTCTACGGTGTGGAGCCGTCCGATCCAGCGGTCATGATTGTTGTCTCCGCGATCCTCTTGCTCGTCGCCGCGGCGGCCGCGGTCATCCCCGCATGGCGAGCCGCTCGCGTGGATCCGGTCACCGCTCTCCGGGCTGATTGATCGTCGCCGAGAGCCGAGAGCCGAGAGCCG
>DASPMP010000027.1:0-19804 GCA_035626995.1 Gemmatimonadaceae bacterium | reverse complement strand
GCAAAGCCCAACCACGCCCGCCGTCTCGTTGTTGTTCGCCCTCGACCGGCAATTGGGCGACATCGAGCTCGAGACGCTTCCGGCACGATTTGCCCGGCATGTGGCGATGGCCGAGGTGTGTGCCCGGTGGGTGGAGCGTGCGGAGGCAGGTGCGCTCGGTGTCGCGGTCTTCGCGAAGCCCGGCAGGCGTTCGCCTTCCGTCACCGCCATCACGACAGCCACAAAGCCATCGGTCGTGCTCCAGCGGATGCGGGAGCAGGGGTACGAGATCGGCGGCGGGCAGGCGGACCTCGCCGGCACCACATTTCGCATCGGGCACATGGGTGATCACACCGTGGCCGGCCTGGAAAGCATGCTCGATGTACTGGAAGGAGTGTTGCGCACGCGCTGAGAGCCCCTCAGTCCTTACATTGAAGCGTCACGATGACTGAGATCCGGCAACAGCGCAGCGACAGCTACGAGCCCACGGCTGTCGAGCAGAAATGGCAGGCGCGGTGGGAGCGCGACGGTACCAACAACACGGACGTGAAGAGCGGCCCGCGGCCGTACTACACGCTCATGATGTTCCCGTATCCGTCCGCGGAAGGATTGCATGTGGGCAACCTGTTCGCGTTCACCGGCAACGACATTCACGGCCGGTACCAGCGCCAGCAGGGCCACACCGTCTTCGAGCCCATGGGCTACGACGCGTTCGGCATCCACTCGGAGAACTACGCGCTCAAGATGGGCGTGAATCCGATGGAGCTGATTCCACGCAACATCGCGAATTTCCAGCGGCAACTGAAGCGCGCGGGACTGATGATCGACTGGCGCGCCGAGCTGTCCACCACGGACCCGCGGTACTACAAGTGGACGCAGTGGCTCTTCCTGCAGCTGTACAAGCGCGGCCTCGCGTACAAGAAGCGGGCGGCCGTGAACTGGTGTCCCAACGACAAGACCGTCCTCGCCAACGAGCAAGTCATCGCCGGCGAGTGCGAACGCTGCGGTGCAAAGGTCGAGCAGCGCTTTCTGGAACAGTGGTTCTTCCGGATCACGGACTACGCCGGTCGTCTCCTCGAGAACCTCGACCGGCTGGACTGGTCTGACAGCACCAAGGCGGCGCAACGCAACTGGATCGGCCGGTCTACCGGAGCAGAGATTGTCTTCCAGCTTCAGGACCTGTTCGAGGTGTCCGGTTCGGCGTCAGTCGCGTCGTCGACCAGCGAGCTGCCGATGTCGCCAACGGATATTCAGGTCTTCACCACGCGTCCCGATACCATCTTTGGCGCGACATATCTCGTCCTCGCGCCGGAGCATCCGCTCGTGGAGCGCATCACGGCGGACGACGAGCGCGCAGCGGTCCTGGAGTATCGCGCCCGTGCGGCGAAGCAGGACGTCGTAAGCCGCAAGGTGACGAAGGAGAAGACCGGCGTATTCACCGGGGCCTACGCCACGAATCCGGCGACCGGCGAACCCATCCCCATCTGGATCGCCGACTATGTGCTGATGGAGTACGGCACCGGAGCCATCATGGCCGTCCCTGGACATGATGAGCGCGACTTCGAGTTTGCGAAGACGTTCGGGTTGCCCATCCCGCGCGTGGTGGCCGGCCAGGGAGACGATGCGCAGACGCCGCTGCATGAGCCCTTCACCGATTCGCAGGATCCCGCAGTTTTGGTGAATTCGGGAAAGTTCACGGGGCTCACCGTTTCCGAGGGCAAGCGGGCGATCGTGGACTGGCTCGAGAAGCACCATCGCGGACGTCCCGTCGTGAACTACCGGCTGCACGACTGGTGCATCTCGCGTCAGCGCTACTGGGGCCCTCCCATCCCGATCGTATACTGCGACGCGTGCGGCGCGGTGCCGGTGCCCGAGAAGGACCTGCCAGTAGAACTTCCGAAGGTAGATGACTTCCGGCCGGATGACAGCGGGATCTCCCCGCTGGCGCGCGTGGAGCGGTGGTATCGCGTCCCATGCCCGAATTGCGGGAAGCAGGCGCGCCGGGAAACGGATGTCTCCGACACGTTCCTCGACAGCTCCTGGTACTTCCTGCGGTATCCGAGCGTCGACCGCGACGACGTGCCGTTCGATGCAACGCTCACGGACAAATGGCTGCCGGTGGATTCCTACATCGGCGGGAATGAGCACGCGGTGCTGCACATGCTGTATTCGCGGTTCATCACCATGGTGCTCCACGACGCGAAGCTCGTTCCGTTCGAGGAGCCCTTCGCACGGTTTCGTGCGCACGGCACCATCGTGCGCGAAGGCGCGAAGATGTCCAAGAGCCGCGGCAACGTCGTGAATCCCGACGAATACATCGAGCAGTGGGGTGCGGATTCGTTCCGCACCTATCTCATGTTTCTCGGGCCGTACGAGGAAGGCGGCGATTTCCAGGACCGGGGCATCTCTGGCGTCCGGCGCTTTCTCGACCGCCTGTGGTCATCGGTGATGGACGCAGAGCGCACCGGTGCCCCGGACGCGGAGATCATGCGCAAGCTCCACAAGACCATTCGCAAGGTCACGGAAGACATTCCGCGTCTCGGGTACAACACGGCGATCGCGGCGATGATGGAATACATGAAGGCGCTGCGCTCCGGCGAGCGCGTCCCGCACATCAATGAGGTCGAGCCGCTCGTGCAGCTCGTCGCGCCTTTCGCGCCGCATGTTGCGGAAGAGCTCTGGGAGCGCATTGGCCACACGCGCAGTGTCTTCGACTCCGGCTGGCCGGTGTTCGACGCGGATCTCGCCGCAGATGAACTGGCAACGATTGCCGTGCAAGTGAATGGCCGGACGCGGGGTACGATTCAGGTATCGCCAGACGCGACACAGGAAACGGCGGTCGCGGCTGCCATGGCCCAGCCAGGCGTCGCGAAATTCGTCACCACAGACCCCGCACGCATCGTCTTCGTGCCGGGTCGGCTACTCAATATCGTCGTGAAGTAGCGAGCCACGCGCGCTAGAAGCGCGCGCCGAGGGTTATCGGAATCGTCAGCAGCGGCCGCCCTTCGGTCATCGCCCAGTGAATCCGGGCATCGGCGATCCCGATGAAGAAGGTGAGCGGCACCTCGAGCCCGGCGCCGACGTTGATCCCGGGTTTCGTTCCGTTGTCCGTCGCACGATAGACGCCGATGCCGCCGATGAGGTAGCCGCTCGACGCTCCCTTCGGTGTGCGTGCCAGGAGCGATAGCCCCAGCGACAGCATGTTCATGCTTTCTGTGCCTGCGGGCGCGTTCCGCTTGCGGTCGAAATGCTGGAGGATCACCTCGCCACGAAAGGAGAATGGCTGTTCCGCGGCGGAAAAGTCGACGAGACCTGTCAGCACGTACCCGGCCGCGTGCGTCTCGGCCAGCGCGCCGATGGGCGCGACAATTCCGGCGCCGAAGCCACCGGAAGCGCCGATGGTCGGCGAGGCGGGCGGAATGGGCTGCTGCGCGCCAGCGACGGAAGCGATGGCGACGGCCAGGGTCAGCGAGAGAAAACGAGTCATTGCAACATGAGGCTTGAGGTTCATCCGAGCAGTGCGGCAATCCAGTCGCCGACGAAATACCCGACGATCGCGACGCCGAGACCTACCACGAACATATCCAGCCCGGAGCGAAAGACGCTGCGTCCGGTAAACACCGATCGCGCGGCGCCCACCATCCAGTGGGACAGCATGGATACGATGAAAGACACCACAATCGCGATTTGCCCTTCCCAGATCAGGAACGGAAAGACCGGAATGAGCGCGCCGATGGCCGTGGCGCTACCCGTCACCACTCCTTCCCGCAGCGGCGACATGTGCGGCTCGCCGATCCCCAGTTCTTCCCGAACCTGCTCCTGCAACATCTTCTCCGGCTCCGCCATGATCTGCGTCGCCAGGCGCTCTGCCGTTTCACGGTCCATCCCCTTCGCTTCATAGATCAGTGCGAGCTCATCACGCTCCACCTCGGGCATGAGCGCGATCTCGTCCCGCTCCATCGCGATTTCGTGCGCATACACTTCCTGCTCACTCTTCGCCGCGAGATAACCACTGGCGCCCATGGACAACGCATCGGCGATCAGCCCGGCCACACCCGCGACGATGACGGTCTGGTGCACATTCACCGCGATCGGGTCGGCGATGTCCACGCCAGCGCCGCCGAATCCCGCACTCGCACCGACGATGCCGGCCACCAGGCCGAAGTTCGCCGTCAAGCCGTCGTTGAAGCCGTAGACCACGTTTCGCAGAAATCCGCCGGACTCCGTCTTATGCCACGGCTCGCCGGTCCTGCCGGAAATCGAGTTCAGGGTCTGCGCATGCTCAGCGGATTCCTTCGCCAGGAGCAGCGCTTCGCCCTTCCCGGCAACGCCGGCCGCGGTCCCGCGATGCATGTCGAGGTACGCCTTCACCTCACGCCCTTCCTCGGCGAGCAGCATTGGCAAGAGGAACTGCGGCCCCCACATCTTGCCGAGCGACGCCAGCACTCGGGTGCGGGTCCCGGGCTTGTGCGGTCGAATCCTGCGGCCATGCTGCTTCAGTAAAGCCGCCCAGATCTCGACATGCCGGTCTTCGACGTCCGCCAAGCGCAGATACAACGACTTCTTCTGTGGGTCAGGCTCCGAGGCAGCAAGGACGCGATACAGGTACGCGGCGTCTGCTTCATCCTGCCAGTGGTGCTCGAAGGCGTCGAGATCCGGGATGGGCGCTGTGGTCACGCCGGAAAGGTAAGTGGTCGCGAACCGAAGCCGAGTAAACCCCCGGCTGGCATCTGTGTGTCAGACCCGCAGAACCCCAACCGTATTACGAGGTCCTAATGCACAGTAAAGTCCTGCTTGCCCTGGGCATGGCCGCCGCCGTCGCGGGCGACGTCGGCGCGCAGCAAGTGCGCGTCTACAGCACGCCCCGGGCGGGAGCGTACTCCTACTCCACCGCGGATGAAAACCGGGCAGTCATCGGTGTCAACACGTCGACGGGAAGCTCCCGGGACACGCTCGGTGTGCTGGTCGTGTCGGTGACGCCGGGCGGTCCGGCCGAACGTGCTGGAATCGAGGAAGGCAACCGGATTGCCAGCGTGAACGGTGTAAATCTGAAGCTTGCGCCCGTGGATGTCGGCGATTGGGATATGGCCAACGCCATGAGCCGTCGCCTCACTCGGGAGCTGGGAAAGGTGAAGCCCGGCGACGACGTCGAACTGCGGGTATATGGCGGCGGGCAGACGCGCGCCCTGCACGTCAAGACGGTGGCGAGTGACAGTCTCTATCGCGCGACACGCGACGCTCGCGAGGACCGCGATGAGCGCGCCGCCCTCGGTGTATCGCTCGGCGGTGGCAGCAAGCGCGACACTTTGGGTGTCCTCATCATCGGGCTGGATGACGAGGGTCCGTCCGCAAAGGCTGGTCTGGAAGAAGGGAACCGCATCGCGTCGATCAACGGCGTGGACCTCCGCGTTTCCCGCGAAGACGCCGGTGATGAATTCATCTCGAACGCGAAGGTCGCCCGGCTTCAGCGGGAGCTCGAAAAAGTGAAAGCCGGTGACGAAGTCACACTTCGCGTTTATCAGGGTGCGGGACGGACGCGCGACGTTCGCATCAAGACCGTGCCCAGCTCGGATCTTTCGCGCCGTCGGACCATGATCTTCGGTGGATCCGCGCTGCAGTTTCGCGCGCCGATGGCGCCCCCGATGGGTATCGAATTTCGCCGGCAGTTGGAAGAAGAGCTGGACCGGACGGGAACGACCCTGCGGCGGTCGTTGCAGCAAGGTTTCGGACGCGTTGCGATGTAGGGGTTCTCGGCTCTCGGCGCTCGGCTGTTAGCCGAGGCCGAGAGCCGTTAGCCGAGGCCGTCAGCGGCTAGAAGCTCGGTCCCAGCACAATGGCGTTGAGCACCAGGCGGTCCAGGGCATGCCACCACGCCCGGAACCACGGCTCGTTCGCAAACAGGACGACGTGTCCGCCGCCAGTGGGCTCGTCGATGAGCAGCGCGGAGTTACGCAGCAGGCGCTCGGTGTTTTCCGGCCAGACAAACCCGGCGCGATGCAGCCGCCCGGTCCTCGGGAAGACCGCCACGTTCGCCCCTTCCTTCGAAAGGGTGAAGAACGAGGAGCCATCCATGAGCGCCGTGAGTCGTTGGGCGGAGTAACCACTCGTCAGCCAATGCGTGCGATCGAGCACGACATCGAAGTGCGATCCCGGCAACGATACCGGCCGCCCCGACGTCGCTGATGGACTGGTGACCGCCAGCAGGTCTTCTTCGGCGCGTCGGCGGGCAGCGGCAGACGTGTCCGCGCGCGACGCAGCTGCGCCACTGTCGGGTTTCGCCTCGGAGCCGACCATCCGGGCGCTCGTCAAGTTGACATTATCACGCGCTGCCCACGCAGACGCGCCACCGAAGGTGATGAGCGTGCCTCCGCCGCGCACCCAGTCGCGCACGCGGTTCGCGCCGCCGTCCCCCAGCAGTCGATTGAGTGTGCCTGAGGAGGCGTCGGGGATGATGATGACGTTGAATCGCGACAGATCGCCTCCAGCCAGCCACGACGCTCGAACGGGGGTAAAGGGGAGGCCATAACGCTGTTCGAGCACATACCACGCCGCTCCGTAACTCGTCTGGGACACGCCTTCCTCGCCAACGAGTGCGACGCTGGGGACGCGCAGGTCCGTGACGGACCCCGATCCCACGCCGAACTGAGCGCGTTCACTGAAGGCGGTATTGGCGCCGAAGACATCGACACCGGTTTCGCGAGCAAATCGCTGGACCAGAGTGTGGACCGTCGTGTCGTTACGCCCCACGCGCACGACATACGTCCCCCGCGGGAAATTGCGTCCACCTGCCTCGATCGGCCGGTCCGACATGCCAACGCGGACGCCGTTCGTGAGCAGGCGAAACGCGAGTTGAGCGGCGTTGTTACGGTCGGCGGTGAAGACGTACGCCGAGCGGGCCGGGCGTGCACCGGACACGACGCCCGCGACAGCGGCGTCGCGGAGCCGGACCAACGGTCCATTCACGGGTGTCGCATCCTCCGTCCAATACGCGTCCGCGCCGAAGACGACCGGGAGGGACCACGCGGTGACATCGTAAAACTCGTATCCTTCGCCGGGCACGTTCGCGCCGCGGCGGAGGTTGCGCTGGAAACGCTCGATCTGCGTTCGCGCGAAGGCGGAGTCGAGTGAGGCAGAGGGTTCGAGCACGGCGCGAGCGGCCCGACCGAGCGGTTGCGCGAGGTCGATGACGAACGCGCCGGCTTCGAATCTCCGCGCAGCAACAGCGTCATCGGCGTATGCATGCGCGCGGGTCGATGAGAACGACTCCGATGCGCGCCTGACTTCAATTCCCGACCGGAGCAGCGTCGCGACCAACTGCAACGTCAGTCCCGGATCGCTCGGTACGAGGACAACGCGCTTGAGTCGAGACGTGCGACCTTCGTCGACGGCCTCGCGGCGGAACTTGACCCAGTCGCGGACACGTTCCGCGCGACGGGCCGCCGTGGCTTCGATGGTTGCGAGCGCGGATACGAAGTGCTTGCCTACGGCGCCGCGAAAGGTGCAGAGCGTTCCATCTTCGCGACGCGTGCGCACGGCCCACGTGCAATCGGTTTCATACGTCATCCCGATCGCGCCCGTCAGCGATGGCCACAGGTCCCAGTAAAAGGGACCGTAGAAGTCGAAGACGTCGCGCGAGTAGTACATCCAGCCATACCGATCGAAGGCAGAGGCGTTTGCACGTCCGAAAATCTCCATCCACTTCTGGAAATCCGGGCCGACGTTGGCGTTCATCGGCGCCGCAGTCGGCGGAAAGAAGAAGCTGTACGTGTAGCCATGCTGGTCAATGGTGACCATCGGATTCCAGCGCATGGCCGCCATGAGAAGGTTGCGCGCCTCACGCTGTGTCGTGGTCATCACATCGCGGTTCATGTCGAACCGATAGTGATTGAATCGACCCTGGATACTCCAGGGCTGCCCATACTCGAGCGAGAATTCCTCCGGGCTGCCGACCGCAATCGAGTTGTACCAGACGGCGAACCGCTCGTGTCCGTCGGGGTTCGTGCTCGGGTTCAATACGATGAGCGTGTTGCGGAGGGCGTTGATGGTAGCGGGTTCGTCGCTGGCGGCGAGTTGATACATCGTGTGCATGGCCGCCTCGAACCCCGCCGCTTCACTGCCGTGCACGCTCTCGTTGATCCAAACCACTGCCGGCACGCGAGCGATGATCGATTCGGCATCGCCCGCCGACAATGACCGCGGGTCACCCAGTCGGTTGAGGTCGGCTTTTATCGCATCGAGTCGGGCGATGTTCTCGGGCGACGAGATGATGAACAGGCGCTGCGTGCGCCGCTCCGTCGTGGTGCCGATCTCCTCAACGCGGACCCGATCAGGGGCTGCGGCTGCAATCGCCAGGAGGACGCGCTCCTGCCACGCGTATTGCGTGTGCATGTCGCCCACTCGATAACCCAGCAGCGAGTCCGGGCTCGGCACCTGTGTCCGGTATGGGCCGCGGGCATAGAAGGAGAAGTAGCGGTCATCCCTGATGGAATCCGACGAAATCAGCCCCTGAGCCATGGCGATGCGAGCCATGCCGGGGAGGCCAAAAACGGTCAAAAACAGGAAGGCGGTGATCGAGCGACGCATAGGAGAGGTGGGGGAGGAAGACGGGCAAAGATACGCTAAAGTTTACATGCCCATAGCCGATACTCAGGCATCATGGAAAGCCTGGCAACCCCTCCGGCCGTGAACTTTCCCCCAACTTTCCAGGAACTGCCCGTCGTCGCGGATGTCTTCCGCATCGCGTTCGAGCAGGCTGCCGCTGGGATCTCGATTTCCGGGCCGGAGAGCGAATATCTGCACGCGAATCTCGCCTTTTGCGAGTTCGTCGGCTATTCGCTCGACGAACTCCGGCGCTTGCGCGCGCACGACCTCCTGCACCCGGACGACCGTCGCCGTGCCAGCGAGATGAACGCCCGCATGCTGAGCGGTGAGATGCTCGAGGCGCGCTGGGAACGCCGCTACATCCACAAGTCCGGGTTGGCCTTGTGGGCGCTCCAGACCACCACGCTCGTCCGCGATGACGACGGGAAGCCCTCGTACTTCATCTCGCAGATCATCGACATCAGCGACCGGAAGCTGGCCGAGGAGGCGCTGCAGCGCGCGGAGGCTCGCGCCCGCGCACTCATCGGGGCGATGCAGGACGTCATCCTCGTCCTCGACCGCAGCGGGACATATGTCGACATCGCGCCCAGTGCCACCGACCGGCTGTTTCGAACCCCCGCCGAACTCCTTGGGCGACGGCTGACGGACGTTTTTCCCGAAGCGCAGGCGCGCGAATTCATCGCCGCGATCGGTCGCGCTCTCGATACCCAGAAGGCGGTGGAGATCTCCTACGATCTCGACATCAAGGGTGAGCGGTACTGGTTCGACGCCACAATCTCCCCGCTGCCGGAAGACCGGGTGGTGTGGGTCGCGCGGGACGTCAGCGCCCGGTCCAGGGCGGAGCTGGCGCTGCGTGACAGCGAGGACCAGCTGCGTCAGGTGCAGAAGATGGAGGCGGTGGGCCAGTTGGCCGGTGGCATCGCCCACGACTTCAACAACCTGCTCATGGCCATCATGAGCAACGCGGAACTGGCAGCGCTCGAGATGCCCGCCGGCGCGCCTGCGGCCAGTCACATCGACGAGATCAAGAGTGCCTCGCGTCGCGCGCGTTCGTTGACCCAGCAGCTGCTGGCCTTCAGCCGTAAGCAGATGCTGCAGCCGCGTGTGCTTGATCCGAATCACGTCGTGACGGATGGTGAGCAGATCCTGCGGCGGCTCATTGGCGAAACGATCACCATGTCGGTCGCGCTCGACCCGGACATTGGGCGCGTGCGTGCGGATCAGGGGCAGCTCGCCCAGGTCCTCATCAACCTCGCGGTGAATGCGCGGGACGCGATGCCCAACGGCGGCCAGCTGGCCATCGAGACGTCCAACCGCGATGTGAGTGTCGCCGAGGCCCGTGGGTACCGTGGCCTGCGCGATGGCCGATACGTCGTGATCCAGGTGCGCGATACCGGAATCGGCATGGACGAGCAGACGAAGGCGCGCATCTTCGAGCCGTTCTTCACCACCAAGCCGCCAGGCCAGGGAACCGGCCTCGGGCTCTCGACCGCGTACGGTATCGTCAAGCAGTCGGGTGGCTACATCGCGGTGGACAGCGGCCTTGGTGAAGGAAGCACGTTCACCATTTTTCTGCCGCGCGTCTTCGAGGTTGCCGATCCGGCAGCACCCGCGTCGCAGGCGCCGGTGCCCGCCGTGACATCACGGGGCACGGTGTTGCTTGTCGAGGATGAAGCCGCCGTGCGGGAAGCGACCAAGCGGATGCTGCGAAAGTTCGGTTTCACCGTCATGGAAGCAAAGAACGGCCAGGATGCGCTGATGGTATGGGACAAGGAGGGCGCGGCCGTCGATCTCGTGCTCACCGACGTAGTGATGCCGGCCATGGGGGGCGCCGAGCTGGCGAAAGCGCTTCGGGAGCGACGGCCCGACCTGCGCGTCGTGTTCATGTCGGGATACACCCAGGGAACGCTGGAGCTGTCCTCGATGGATGAAGCAGCGACGCGCTTCCTGCCCAAGCCGTTTACCGCCGATCAGCTCGTGAACACACTCAGAGAGTTGCTCGCGCACAAGTAACTGCGGACAACACTTAACAACGGCGGACATAACGGCGGGGGATTGGAACCGCGGCTAGAACTCCACCTGGGCGCCCAGCTCCACCACACGATTCGGTGGGATGCCGAAGAATTCAGTTGCCGAGCGTGCGTTGCGTTGCATGAGGACATACAACTTCTTGCGCCATCGGGCCATGTTCATCGTCATGTCGTCTGGTGCGGTGCGTGTACCGGCGCGCGGGCCGCGCTTCCGGTCCAGGACGAGCAACCGCTCGTTGCCGAGATAGAACGTCGTCTCGTTCTGGCGCGCCTTCAGCCCTGCTTGCCGCAGCCGATAGAGAATTTCGGGAACGTCGGGTGTTTCCATGAAGCCGTAGCGCGCATGAACGCGATAAAACCCATGCGCCAGCTTCTCGAGCGTCAGGCGCTCGTCTGACGGCACCTCCGGGAAATCCTCGGTCTTGATGGACATCAGAACCACCTGCTCGTGCAGCACCTTATTGTGCTTGAGGTGATGCAGCAACACGACGGGCATCCCATCGGCGGAGGACGTCATGAACACCGCGGTTCCCGGTACGCGTGGCGGCTTCTTGCGCGCGACGTCGTCCAGGAAAAGCTCCGTCGGCAGCGAGCCCGCCTGGAGGATCCGGTTCAACATCGTCCGTCCCCGTTTCCAGGTGCTCATCAACGTGAAGAAGACCAACGCGATGAGGATGGCCACCCATCCGCCGCTCGTGATCTTCAGTGCATTGGCCGAGAACAAGGAAATATCGATGAGCAGGAAGATCGTCACGAAGGCCGTGACCCAGGACGCTGGCCAGTTCCACTTGCGTGACGCAACGATCGCGAAGAGGATCGTGGTGATTGCGAACGCCCCGGTCACCGCGATGCCGTACGCGGCCGTTAATCGCTCGGAAGTCTTGAAGTACAGGACGAGCATCAGGCAGCCCACCGCGATCATCTTGTTCACTTCTGGCACGTAGATCTGGCCCGCCTGCTTGTATGACGTGTGGATGATCGTGAGGCGCGGGGAGTAGCCAAGCTGGACGCACTGCTGCGCGAGCGAATACGCTCCGGAGATCATCGCCTGCGATGCGACGATCGTCGACGCCGTCGCCAGCGCCACCATGGGGTACAGCAGCTGATCCGGGACGAGCAGGTAGAACGGATTTGCCGCGGCCGTCGCATCCCGCAGGATCAACGCCCCCTGACCGTAGTAGTTCAGCATCAGGCACGGCAGCGCTACCGCCAGCCACGCGACGCGGATGGGCCGTTTGCCGAAATGCCCCATGTCTGCGTACAGCGCCTCAGCACCCGTGACCGCGAGCACCACCGCGCCAAGGATGAAAAAGCCCTTGGCGCCGTTCACGTAGAAGAAAGCAGCGGCATGGTGTGGGCTCAGTGCGGCAAGGACCGAGGGCTCACGGAGGATCTCGAGTAGGCCAAGTACCGCGATCGTGACGAACCAGACGAGTGTCACCGGGCCGAAGAAAACGCCGACTCTCGCCGTACCGAAACGCTGCAGGCTGAAGAGCCCGACAAGGATCGCGATCGCGATGAAGAGGACGAAGGGGCTCAATGCCGGCGTCGCGATCTTCAGCCCCTCGACGGCACTGAGGACCGACACGGCAGGTGTGATCATGCCGTCACCAAGAAGCAGCGCCGTGCCAAAGAGCGCAGCCAGTACGAGCAGCGCGCGCTTCCGCTTGTCGTCTTCACGACGTTCGTGCTGCAACACGAGCGCGAGCAGGGACATCATCCCCCCCTCGCCGCGATTGTCCGCCTTCACCACCAGAATCAGGTACTTGATGCTGACGATCCCGATCAGGGCCCATGTGATGAGCGACAGCACCCCGTACACATTTTCCTGGGTTGCCGGATACGGGTGGTGTCCGACAAATGCCTCCCGGAACGCGTACAGCGGACTCGTGCCGATGTCGCCATAGACGATGCCGAGTGCCGTCAGCGACAGGATTGCCAGACGCTTTCCGCGCGGCCGCGCATCGACGTGCGCATGATCACGCTGCGGCGGAAGTTGCGGCATCGCCACGCTCGGCCGCGATAGCTTCGGCGGCGGTGACGACGGGTCTGGCTGTGGCGGAGCGGGTGGTCCTTCCGGCGGTGGCTGGTCTGCCAATCGGCCTCGCGAACGTAAAACGGGTCGCGGAAAGTCCGCGACCCGAGTGACCAATCTATGGAGCGCCGATGGCGAGTCTAGCCGTCAGACTTGTCCAGCGTTTCCAGATCCGCGGCGGCGCGCTCGAGCACTTCCCGAATTCGCTGCAAACGGGCTTTGTCATTCACGTGCTTTGAAGCCTGCCCGTAGGCAGCGCGTCCAACGCGCCGGAATGCCTGGTTCACCTCCATCATCGGAGTATCCAGCACGCCTTCGACAAAACGCGCGATGCGGTCAAAGATGTTCTCGACGGTCGTGCTGTGCTCGGCGAGATAAGCAGTCCCTTCGGGCGTGATCTCGTACACCTTTCGCCCACTGGCGTCGGGGACAACCTTCGCATATCCGAGATCCTCCAGCATGGTGAGCGTCGGATACACCGTGCCGGGGCTTGGCGAATACGCACCCCCAAAACGGTCCTCGAGATCCTTGATGATCTCATAACCATGGCGCGGCTTCTCCTGGAGAAGCTGCAGGATCACGTACTTGAGGTCGCCCTGCTCGAAGATGCGGCCGGGCCTGCCCCGATGCTGCCGACCACGAGGTCCCCAGAAGTCTGCGGCGAATCCGTCGAAGCCACCCCAGCCCCAGCGGCCCCGCGAAGAGGCACACCAGTCGCCGTGACCGAGTGGGAAGCCGAACGCGAATGTCTTGAACATTGCCCCTCCGACGATATAACGTCCGATATGTCGCTGGTATACTAAATATATCGGCGATATATCGCAACCCGACGATGCCGAGAGCCTGAGCCGAGAGCCGAGTGCGGTATGCGGCTTGCCCGTCTGTCAGGCGACGAACAATCGGAGGCACTACATGTCGGACGATCTCAAGCGCGATGGCGCCGAGAACCAGGTAAAGGGCGCCTTTAAGGAAGGCGAAGGTCGTATTCGCAACGCCGTCGGCGGACTGACTGGCGACAACAGCGAGCAGCTCAAGGGCAAGGCGCAGGAACTGAAGGGGAAGGCCCAGCGCAAGATCGGCGAGACCCAGTCGGACGCGGACCGGGACCTTTAGGTCGAATCCGCAGTAACGAACGCGGACGGGCGCTGGTGCTCGTCCGCGTTCGTTTTTTCTAACCCACCAGTTTCAGGCGGGTGGATCCGCTGACGCGGCTCGGGCCTTCGGTCGCATCGGTGTGTGACCGCATGATCCGGAGGAAACGCTCGAGAATCGCCGGATCGTACTGCCTGCCGCTGTCCGCCTCCATCAATCGCAGTGCATCCGGAATCTCGTACGCCTTGCGGTAGGGGCGATCTGTCGTGAGCGCATCGAACACGTCGGCCACACAAAGAATTCGAGCGGCAATTGGAATCGCCTCCCCGGCGAGTCGATCCGGATACCCGTGCCCATCCCAACGCTCGTGGTGTCCGCGAACCATCGGGATGACGTCCCAGGGGAACTCGACGTCGCGCAGGAGTTCGACGCCGGCGACCGGATGACTCTCCATGATCTTGCGTTCTTCCGGTGTCAGCGGCCCGTTCTTGTTCAGGATCTCCGGGGGAACGACGATCTTCCCCACGTCGTGAAGCAGTGCGCCCACCTTGAACCAGAACATGGTCGTCTCGTCGAAGCCCATGTCGAGGGCGATGGAGCACGCGACTTCCGAAACGCGCTCGCAGTGTCCGAGCGTGTACGCGTCCTTGGATTCGATGTCCTGCGCCCACTTCTGCACGAGATCGTGAAAGCGATGCTCGAGTCGACGCAGCCTCAGCGAAATATCCGTCAGATCGCGCATGGCGCGTAGCTGTGTGAACAAGCGGTGTGAGGTGCTGAGTGCCTGCAGCGTATCGCGATTCCGACCGAGCGTGATGAACAACTCAGCCTGTTCGCGGGCAGTTTCCGCGGCAAGCAGGAGGTCCTCACGCGTGATTGCCTGCTCGTAGGCCATGCGGAGGTAGCCGTCTGATTCCTCGAGCGAGCCACTTTCGCGCGCAATCACTCCGCAGTGCTTGTACGTCTCGGCGAGCAGGCGCGTTTCCTTCAGGGCGCCGGCTTCCAGCAGGATGCGATCACAGACGCCGCGCGCGCCCGCGTAATCCCATTGCGCGATCAACTGGGCCACCCGATTCACCTCGACCATGAGCCGCGTCCACGTATCACCGTTGGTGTGGCAGATGACGAGCGCTTCGGCGTAGGCACTTTCCGCTTCCTGGAAGCGACCGAGGTTGGTGTACAGCAATCCCACATTGCTGAGCTGTCGTGACAGCTCCTCCTGCATGTCCAGGCGCCGGTAGCGATCGAGACTCGAGCCGTGGTGCTCCAGCGCCTTCGCCACGTCGCCGCGCATGCTCGCGATGACGCCAAGATTCTGGTCGATCATGGCGAGGAGCTTCTCGTCATTGGCGACCTGTGCCATCCGTGCGGCCTCATGATAGAGCCGCTCACCCTCCTCGAGTGATCCCCGCTGCCAATAGCAGATGGCCATCACGTTGACCGTGTGCGCAATCTCTCCGGCGTTTTCGTTTGCTTCGGCCACCGCGAGCGCAGCGTCGAGGCAGTCCATGCCAGCAGCGTAGTCGCCGTCGTCGAGATAGGTCCTTCCAATGCGGCGCAGGATCATCGAGGCGACCGGCGCTTCCTCGGGGTCACGCAACAGGTAGAGCGCACTTTCGTATCGTTGCCGCGCGAGCTCGCGACGGCCAGCCGCCGCCGCGCGATGTGCCTCGTCCATCAGCGCCATGACGAGCGCGCCGGCATTCGGAACCTGAGACGACGGCCGCCGATGGGCCGGGACGGGCTGCGTCACGCGGAGACGTTCTCGCCAGGCTCGTCCACGCCACGCATCTTGCGCGCAAGTCTGGGCCGGGAAATGCCGAGCATGCGAGCCGCGGCCGAGCGATTTCCGTTCGTCATCCGCAGGGCGATCTGAATGGCCTCGCGCTCCACGGCCGCCAGCGTCTTGCCGGTCCGCGGAAACCGGATTTCACCAACGGAATCCGCCGCGTTTCCCGTCGCCGTCCGACGCTGAATGAGGAGATGCTCGGGAAGAATCGTGCGATCCTCGCCACTCAGAATCGCCGCGCGCTCGATGATGTTGCGCAACTCGCGAACGTTGCCGGGCCAGCGATGCGTGTGCAGCGTCTCGAGTGCCGCGGGAGAGAGCACCTTCACGCGGCCATGCTCGTTGACGGATTCGGCAAGGCACTGCCGCGCGATCAGGGTGATGTCCTCCTGGCGTTCGCGCAGCGGCGGCAGCGGAATGGTGAAGACGTTCAGGCGGTAAAAGAGATCCTCTCGGAACGCACCGGTGGATACTGCTTGCTCGAGCAAGGGATTTGCCGCGGCAATCAGCCGGCAGGTGATGTCGATCTCGTCGCTGCCACCGAGCAACCGGACGCGCCGCGACTCGAGGACGCGGAGAAGTTTCGGCTGCAGGGTCAACGGCATCTGGTGGATCTCGTCGAGGAACAGCGTGCCCGTCCCCGCCAATTCAAAGAGTCCGGCCTTGCGCTTCCGCGCGTCGGTGAACGCGCCCCGCTCGTGACCGAACAGCTCGGACTCCAGCAGGGTCTCGGGAATGGCGGCGCAGTTGACGGCAACGAACGGTTGTTCCGAATTCGCACCCGCGTAGTGAATTCCGCGCGCGAACAGTTCCTTGCCGACGCCCGTTTCTCCCAGCAGCAGCACGGTCGTGCGCGACGTGTTCGCGACCCGGCGTGCGAGCTCCAGGGCATGCGAAATCGCGGGGCTACGGCCCACAATGTTCTGAAAGCCGTAATCGGAAGAGACGGCGCCTGACACCCGCGCCGGACGAGGGGAAGCCATAGTTGTCATTGCAGCGTTACCTCTTTCGGACCGCTGACGCGGTCATGAGACCCTGGACGGATGCGAGTCTGCAGCCGGCCGATCATCGTGACGAAGCCAGCAAGACGGGCGAGTTCGAGCGCCCGACGCCAATACTCCTTGGCCTTCGGCGTCTCGGCGCGCGCGTCGTAGATGTCGCCGAGGTCGGACAGTATTTCGGCGCGGAGCTGCACGTCTTCGCCCAGCTCGCTGAGAGACAGCGCACGCTCAAACAGAACAATGGCGTGTCGCGATACCTTGTCACGCTCCGCGGCCACACGCGCCAGGAGGCGAAATGCGGCGGCGCGACGCGTGTCGTCATGCCGGCTCTCCGCCAGCGCGTATGCGCGCTTCGCGCAGGACTCGGCATCGTCCAGTCGGCCCGTCGCAAGCGCCAGCGCCGCGCGGTTTTCCTCCACGATGGCTTCCGACGCGATGTCCTTCAGCGAAACAGCGAGTTGGCGCGCACGATCGAGGACTTCGCCTGCGCGACCGTACGCCGCCTCCCGCGTGTACAGCACACCGAGGTTGTTCAGGACCCACAGCACCGCATCGTTCTGCTCTTCCTGTTCGAACGCCGCAAGCGCGAGTCGGAAATGCGCCACGGCTTCGTCGGTGCGGTCCTGCGATTCCGCAACGATGCCGAGGTTCTGTTGCACCATCCCGGACAGGCGGCGATCGCCGAGGCGATGTGCCAGTCGCGCAGCCTCCCCGTACCACCGCTCGGCGGTCGGTAAATCGCCACGAAACTGCGCGATGGTGCCCATGCAGTTCAGCGCGTGTGCGCGGCCCGCCTTGTAGGAAATCGCGTCTGCGACGGCCAGGCTCTGTGAATACAGATCCGACGCGGCGGCGTGAAGGCCGCGATCGCGAAGGATCGACCCTTTCCAGCGCAGGACGTCCGCAAGCGCGTCGGTGGGCCCGATCGGAAGCAGCAGCGCGAGCGCGTGGTCACACGACTCGACTGCCTGGTCCGGATCAGCGCCACGCCAGCCCGCGAGTGCCTCGCGTGCAAGCGCTCGTGCCTTTTCCAGCGGTTGGTCGCGTTCAGCGACCATAGGCCGCTCCTGTTTGTGAGACCTGACGCGGGTTGCGTAGCGCGGGTGCGTCCCCGCGCTACGCGCAACCCCACGTCCCCTTACTCGTAGGCGCTGCCGGAACGACCGCCGCTGTAGCCCGAAGCGACAATCCAGCCGGAGAAGTGATCGACGCCAAAGGTCACCGTCTTCGTGAGCCAGCTCAGGAGCGCCGGTACGACTTCGGTGACCTTGATCTGCCCGTTCAGGTAATCGGGTTGGTCGCCTTCGAAGTGCGCACCCTTCAACGCCGTCAGGTTGAGCAGGCCGCCCGCCGACGTGCCGCGGAGGTCCTGCGTCAGTACGACCTTGCGGTCGAACTCCATGTGCGGTTCGAAGCGGTACGCGATGGCAGAGCCCTTCAAGGCGGTGACCGTGATCGTCTGGTACTGGTCCACGGCGCCTGGCGGCACAACGATCGTCAGCCCGACCGACGAGTTGCTGGAAACCGCGCCGCCCGGTCGCGCCACGAACGTCCAGGAGACGTCCTGCGCCAGCGGGGTGTTGCGCTTCACTGGCGACGCCAGGAGCGAATTCAGCGTGTTGGTCACCGTTCCGATGACGCCACCGAGCAGCCCGCCCAGAAGGTGGGACGAGGTCGCGGTGGTGTCGGCTCGAAGGGGAGCCGCTGCAGGTGCCGTAGCCGACTCCGCGCACGCCGTCGTGAAGACCGTCGCCGCAACTGCCAGCCCAAGTAAGGCGCGAACGCCGTTTCTCATTGTCATTCTCCAAGGTGGGGTCGAACTGGTGGCCCGTATTAGCAACGTCCGGTCCAGTCCGCCAAGACGATGGAACACAATGAGTTACGGCATTTTCATCCTTCGTGATCGGCCGCACACTCGGAACGTTTTGTTTCAGCATTGCGGAAACTACTATAACAAAACATTCCGAAGTGTTGCGGTGATGCATGATACGAAACGTTCTATTCCGCGGAACTGACGGCGGAACTTACGGCGGAACTGACGGCGGAACTGACGGCGGAACTGACGACGGAACTGACGGCGGAACTGACAACGGAACGAAACTGTGGGCAAAGGGAAGCGGGTCTGACCTCGGGAGCGATTGTTCGCCCTAAACCGAAGTCAAACCCGCTTCAAATCGTCGTTCGTTCCGCTCTTAGTTCCGCAGTTGGTTCCGCAGTTGGTTCCGCAGTTGGTCCCCGGTTGGTTCCGCCGTCAGTTCCGCAGTTGGTTCCGCAGTTAGTTCCGCCGGCAGTTATGTCGTCAGTTCCGCCGTCAGTTCCGCCGTCCGGTTCGTAGTCGGTTCCGCAGTCAGCCGTCAGCTACTCATACCGAAGCGCAACAATCGGATCCAGGGTCGCTGCGCGTCGAGCCGGCCATACGCCGAACGCCAATCCAACCAACGCGGAGAATGCGAATGCAAGCCCGATGGCGGGGATGGACAGCTCGGCGGTCCAGCCAGCCATCTTGTTCATGATCATCGCGCCGCCCGAGCCAATAGCGATGCCGAGGATGCCACCAAGGCAACACAGTACCAGTGCCTCGATCATGAACTGCAGCAGGATGTTGTTCCGCGTGGCACCCAGCGCCTTGCGCACGCCGATCTCGCGCGTGCGTTCGGTTACTGAGACCAGCATGATGTTCATGATGCCGATCCCGCCCACGAGCAGGCTGACCGCCGCGATGCCCGAGAGCAGCATCGTGAAGACCGCCATTGTCTCGCTTTGCGTCGCGAGGAAGTCGGTCGCGCCGCGCATCTGGAAATCATCTGGCTGATTCGTGCGCAGCCGATGCTCGCGGCGGAGCACCTTCTGAATGGACGCCATGGCGTCCGGAATACGCTCTTCATTCTGGGCGATGACGCTGATCGATCGCAGCCGATCCGAGCCGAAGACGCGGAAACGCCCGGTGGTGATGGGAATGAGGATCTGTTCATCCGGATTCCCAAAGGGACTGGCCTGTCCCTTGGATTCCAGCACGCCGATGACGGTGAACTGGATGCCGCGGATGCGGATGTTCTCGCCCAGCAACGCATCAGGCGATGAAAGTCCCATGTTTGTCGCCACGGCCGGCCCGACGACCGCGAGACGCTGCTTGGCTTCGTCTTCCTGGCGGGTGAACATCCGGCCCGCCATCAGCGTGTACTTGCGCACCTCGAGATAGTTCGACGACGTGCCGACGACGGACGCCTGCGCGTTCTTGTTCGTCCAGGTGATCTGGAGATTGCGGTTCATCTCCGGC
>DASPMP010000026.1:0-4352 GCA_035626995.1 Gemmatimonadaceae bacterium | reverse complement strand
TGCATTACGAGGTGGCGAAGGAAGCGCTCGGCCGAGGCGTTCATCTCCTCATCGAGAAGCCGATTACGGCGACGCTGGAGCAGGCCGACGAGCTGCTCGACATCGCACGCCGGCAGGGTGCACTCCTGCAGATCGGCCACGTCGAGCGGTTCAATCGTGCGCTCCGCGCGGCGATGCCGTATCTCGACGCACCGCGGTTCATCGAGAGCGAGCGCCTCGCGCCGTTCAATCCACGCGGGACGGATGTTGCCGTCGTGCTCGATCTCATGATCCACGACATCGATCTCGTGCATGCACTCGTCCGCGACCGGGTCACCGATGTCCGGGCGGTCGGGGTTGGCGTGCTCACGCAGATGGACATGACGAATGCGTGGCTCTCCTTCCAGAACGGCGCCGTCGCCAACATCAAGGCGAGTCGCGTGTCACGGGACCGGCTGCGCAAGCTCAGGATCTTCCAGCGCAACGGGTATTTCTCGCTGGACCTCGCCGAGGGTAGTGGCGAGTTCTATCGGCTCAAGCATGACATCGATGTCGCCGAGCTGGCCAAGAGCTCGCAATCCATCGAGAAATTCGTGGAGCGCATCAAGCTCAAGGCGCCCGAAGGGGAGCCGCTGCGCCTGGAACACGAAAGTTTCCTGGCGGCGATCGATGGGAAGTCTCCGGTGGTCGTGACCGGGGAAGATGGCCGTGATGCGCTCGCGGTGGCTATGCGCATCGTCGGGGAGATCGAGCAAGCCATGCCGATGCTGCGCGGCCAGGCCTCCGCGAGCAGTTCCCCGCAGCACTGAACGCTCGTGCGCGAGATCCTGTTCGTTGCTGGAGAACCATCAGGTGATCTGCATGCCTCCGCGGTAGCGCGAGCCCTCGTCGCGCGCGGGGCGCAATTCCGCCTCCGCGGTGTCGGTGGGGACTTGATGCACACCGCCGGCGTCCAGATCGACGAGCACATTCGGGGACTCGCCGTGCTGGGGCTGGTCGAAGTCCTGCGACACCTGCCGAAGCACTGGGGGATGTTGAAGGAAGTGCGGGCGCGGCTGCAGAGCGGCGATGTCGCGCTCGTCATCCTGGTGGACTATCCCGGCTTCAACATGCGGGTCGCGGAGGCCGCTGCCGACGCGGGCGTCCCTGTGCTCTACTACATCGTGCCACAAGTCTGGGCGTGGGGGGAAACCCGACTGGCCAAGCTCGCACGGTGGGTGGCGCGCGCGGCGGTCATCCTGCCGTTTGAGGAGAAGCTTCTGCGGGACCACGGGGTCGACGCGACGTTCGTCGGGCATCCGTTGCTGGACCGTGCGAAGACAGCGCCCGATCGCGCCGCGGCGCGAGCGCAACTCGGCATCGCCGCCGATGCTCCTGTTCTCGCCTTGTTCCCTGGGAGCCGGGCGCAGGAGATCCAGCGTCACCTCGATGCGTTCATTCGCACCGCCCAGATCCTCAAGGGCCAGCGGCCGGACCTGCACGTCATCGTCAGCGCAGCGCCGCACGTGGTCATCGATACCAGGCGGTGCCCATTTCCCATCGTTCGTGAGGCGTCCTTCGCCATCCTCCGCGCGGCCGATGCGGCGATGTGCAAGAGTGGTACGACTACACTGGAAGCCGCCGTCGCCGGCTGTCCGCATGTGGTCGCATACCGGACGCACCCCATCACATACTTCGCCGCCCGACGTCTGGTAAAAATTCCTTACATCGGCCTGGTCAACGTGGTAGCCGGGCACGAAGTTGCGCGCGAGTTCATCCAGGACGCCCTGATTCCGGAAGATGCGGCAGCTGCGTTGACGCCGCTGCTTGACGCTGGAAGCCAGGCTCGAGTAAAGATGCTCGAGGATCTGCAGGTCGTCCGAGGGAGGCTGGGGAACCCCGGAGCGGCGGAGCGCGTGGCTGCGATCGCGCAGGAGCTTGCGGAAGGTCGCGGGACGTGACCGCTGCTGGTCGCGAACGACGGATTGCCTGGAGCGCGAGACTCGGCACCGTCCTGATCCGGGTGCTGGCAAGCACGTGGCGGGTGCGGTTCGCCAATCCCGCCTTGCTGAAGGCCGCGCAGGAAAAAACCGGTGTCGCGATCTTCGCGCTCTGGCATGGCCACCTGCTGCCGCTCCTCTGGGCGCATCGCAACCGCGACATCGCGATCATGGTCTCGGAGCACAAGGACGGAGAGATCATCACGCGCATCGCACTTGCCCTCGGTTTCCGCGCGGTGCGCGGTTCGACATCGCGCGGCGCAGCGCGTGCGCTGCTCGGAGGATGTCGCGAGCTCGAGAGCGGACATGACCTCGCGGTGACCCCGGACGGGCCGCGCGGCCCGGCTCGATCGGTCGCGCCGGGCACCACCGCGATTGCACAGCGCACGGGTGCAGGGATCGCACCGGTGGCCGTGCACGCCTCGCGCGCCTGGCGCTTGAACTCATGGGATGGATTCATCATTCCCAAACCGTTCGCGCGCGTGACGGTAGCTTATTCGGATCCCATTTTCGTGGCGGCGGCGTTACCGCGTGAAGCCACGCAGGAGACGGCGAATCTACGTGCCGGCATCGATCGGGCGGGAGAAATTGCGGCGACTCAGTAGGGGAATCCCTACCGTCGAGAATGTCTGGTATGGCCGGAGTGCCGGCAACATCGTGGTCCGCGCCGCTCTGTGGCCGCTGTCGAAGGCGTACGACGTCGCGATGTCGGCGAGGACGCGTCTCTATGATGCAGGCGTATTGCACACTGCCGTGCCGGCGCTCCCGACGATCAGCGTCGGCAACCTGACTGTCGGCGGCACGGGGAAAACGCCATTTGCCGCATTTCTCGCGACGGAGCTGTCCCGTCGCGGCAAGCCAGCCATCGCGTTGCGCGGGTATGGCGGCGACGAGGTCCATGTCCACCGGCTGCTGAATCCCGGAATGGCGGTCGTGGTAAACAGCGATCGCAGCGCAGCCATCCGTGATGCCAAGGGGCAGGGCGCCGAAGTTGTCGTTCTCGACGACGCCTTCCAGCACCGCCGCATCGCGCGGAATGCCGATGTCGTGCTCCTCAGCGCCGAGCAGCTGTTGCGGCCCAGGAGGATGTTACCGGCCGGCCCGTGGCGGGAACCGCTGGCGGCAGCGCGCCGTGCCGACCTGTTGGTGATTACCCGCAAGACGGCCACGATCATCGACGCAGAACGGGCCGCTGCTGCGGTGCGCGCAGAGGTGCCAGACGTTCGGATCGCCATGGTGCACCTCACGCCCAGTGCCCTCGTCAATGCGAAGGATGGTACGTCCATGCCGTTGGACAGCCTTCGCGGATCGGACGTCGTGGCCGTCGCTGCCATCGGCGAGCCGGAACTCTTCAAGCTGCAGCTCGAAGCCCTGGGCGCGTCGGTCCGGCTGGAGGCATACCGGGATCACCACGCGTACTCGGCGGACGATGTCGCCGAAATCCGTCAGCTGGCGATGCCCGACGGCATGGTGGTATGTACGCTCAAGGATGCCGTCAAGCTCGCTCCACTGTGGCCCGGCCCAACTGGGCTGTGGTATCTTTCGCAGCAACTCGTGGTGGACCAAGGGGTGGAGGACGTGCATCGCCTTTTGACGCGTGTGCTGGACGCACGCGCAGCCACACCGACTTCCGCCGGCTAGGCCGGCACTTCGCTTTCCCCGCCAATGGCTACCGATCTCAGACTTCCTACCGAAAGAATCGTTCGGCCGGACAAGGATCGTTTTCTAAACGAAGAGAACCCGTTCGAGGCGATGATGTCGCGCTTCGATCGCGCGGCTGAACTGCTCGACCTGGAGCCCGGGCTGTACAAGGTGCTCCGACATCCCGAGAAACAGATCATCGTCTCCTGTCCCGTCATGATGGACAGCGGCGAAGTCGAAGTGTTCACCGGCTATCGCGTGCTGTACAACACCTCGCGTGGACCCGCGAAAGGCGGCATCCGCTTCGACATGCAGGTGAACCTGGAGGAAGTGAAGGCACTGGCGGCGTGGATGACGTGGAAGTGCGCCGTGGTGAACCTTCCATTCGGGGGCGCGAAGGGTGGAGTCGTCTGCGATCCCGCCAAGATGAGTGTCGGGGAGCTCGAGCGACTGACTCGCCGGTACACCTCGGGAATCGTGGCGACCCTCGGACCGGATTCGGATGTGCCGGCGCCCGATGTGAACACCAACGAGCGTGTGATGGCATGGGTGATGGACACCTATTCCATGCGCATGGGTCACACCGTAACCGCGGTCGTCACCGGAAAGCCGGTGGAGATGGGCGGCTCGCTCGGACGGCGCGAAGCGACTGGGCGTGGCTGCATGATCGTCACCCGGGAGGCACTGAAGCACCTGGGGATGCCGGTGCAGGGGACCACCGTGGCCATTCAGGGTTTTGGGAACGTCGGATCC
>DASPMP010000025.1:0-2410 GCA_035626995.1 Gemmatimonadaceae bacterium | reverse complement strand
TGCATTAGCAAACGATGAAGATCGGACCCTACCCTTCGTCCAGCTCCGCGGGCTTGGCGCCACCCTCGATGAGCCAGCGGACAGCGGCGAGCAATTTCTTGACCGGCAACGGCTTGCGCATGATGATCCAGCGCCCGGGCGCGTCGTGCATCTGCCAGAACTCGTCGCTCCATCCGCTGACGTACATGGTCGGCTTCGACCCGTACTTCGCCGCCGCGTCGCGCACGAAATCGGCACCGTCTCCGTCGGGCAGTCCAAGGTCCACCACCAGCACCTGGGTGTCGCCGCGGATTTCATCCAGCTTTGTCATCGCCTCGGTACAGCTTCCGGCGGTCACGACGTCGTAGCCCGTGCCTCGCAGCACCTCGTCGTAGATCTGCGTGATCGCGGGATCGTCGTCCACCACGAAGACGCGAGCGCCGGTCACAGGCATGGCCCGCTCCGGTTCGTTCCGGTGAAGGGGCCGAGTAGCTTACGTCGCTCAATGAGCACGCGAGCCATCCGGAAAGTCCTCGTCGCCAACCGCGGCGAAATTGCGCTGCGGGTGATCCGCGCCTGTCGGGAACTCGGCATCACGTCGGTTGCGGTATACAGTGACGCGGACGCGCGGGCGGTGCACGTTCGCGAGGCAGATGAGGCGATCCACGTCGGCGCGTCGCCCTCCGCTGAAAGCTATCTAGTGGGCGACCGGATTATCACAGCCGCGCAGCGTGTCGGGGCCGATGCGATCCACCCCGGCTATGGCTTCCTGTCCGAGCGTGAGTGGTTCGCGCGCGCCGTGCGCACGGCCGGCCTCGTCTTCGTCGGTCCGCCGGCGGAAGCCATCGCCGCCATGGGCAGCAAGACTGCCGCCCGGCAACTCGCGATCAAGGCAGGCACACCGGTAGTTCCTGGTACCACCGAGCCCCTGGCGGACGCCACCGAGGCGAAGATGGTTGCTGCGCGCTTTGGATATCCAGTGTTGCTGAAGGCGGCCGCCGGCGGTGGCGGGAAGGGAATGCGCGTCGTGCGCGAGGAAGGTGAGCTGACCTCCGCACTCGACAGCGCCAGGCGCGAAGCACAGAGCGCATTCGGCGACGACGCGGTGTACGTCGAGAAGTACATCGAGCGTCCGCGACATGTGGAAATCCAGGTGCTCGGGGACGCGCACGGCAACATGATTCACCTGGGTGAGCGCGAGTGCTCGGTGCAGCGACGCCACCAGAAGATGCTGGAGGAGGCGCCGAGCGTGGCCGTGGATACGAAGCTGCGTGCGCGGATGGGCGCTGCCGCGGTCGCAGCGGCGAAGGCTGCCGGCTATGTGAATGCCGGAACCTGTGAGTTCCTGCTGGCCCGCGATGGCCCATTCTATTTCCTCGAGATGAACACCCGCATCCAGGTGGAGCATCCGGTGACGGAACTCGTCACTGGGATCGACCTGGTGCAGTGGCAGCTGCGCATTGCGGCAGGAGAACGGCTGCCATTTGTCCAGGAGCAGATCGAGCCGCGCGGATGGGCCATGGAATGCCGCATCACCAGCGAGGATACGGCGGGCGGATTCCTCCCCTCCACCGGCACCATCAGCTACATCCATGTTCCCGCGGGCCCCGGAATCCGCTGGGATGGAGGGGTGGAGGCGGGCAGCGAGATCAGCCTGTTCTACGATCCGATGATCGGGAAGCTCACCGTGCACGCGCCGACGCGGGATGCCGCCATCGCGCGCATGCATCGCGCGCTCGAGGAGCTGGCGATCGTCGGGGTGGAGACCTCACGTGACTTCCACCTGCGGCTGCTCGAGCACAAGGATTTCATGTCGGGGGCAATCGACATTCAGTGGCTGGAACGAACGCTCCCTGAGCTGACAGGCGCCGCCGCTCCCACCCACGTGACGCGCATTGCCGTGATCGCGGCAGCGCTCCTGGCGGAGCGCGATCGGACGGGTCCACGGCGGGCGTCGAATGGCGCCACTGCAATCGCGCCGGAATCCGCATGGCTCCAAACTGCGCGCACCGAGTCGTTGCGGTGAGCGAGCAATTCGATCTGCGCATCGATTCGATCGCCGCCGGGGGGGATGGCGTCGGGCGCTATGGCCGCATGGTCGTGTTCGTGCCGCGCTCGGCGCCCGGCGACCTGGCCCGGGTGCGCGCTGAACAGCAGGACCGGCTGATGCGTGGCGCCATCGAGACGCTGATCGAGCCCTCACCGCGCCGGGTGGAGCCTCCCTGTCCGCATTACACGATGGACCGGTGCGGCGGATGCCAGATCCAGCATATCGCGTACGCGGCGCAGCTGGAGGCGAAGTCGGCGATCATCCACGATGCGCTCACCCGTATCGGCAAAGTCCCGCTCGCGCAGGCGCCGGCGGTCGAGCCGAGCTCCCTGGAATTCCGGTATCGGCTGAAGCTGACGATGGCACTGCGGCGGCGCGGCG
>DASPMP010000024.1:0-5608 GCA_035626995.1 Gemmatimonadaceae bacterium | reverse complement strand
GTGTGGGCTCACTGCTGCTCGGCCTGTACGGCGACGATGGCCTGCTGCATCACTGCGGCTTCTCGTCCAGCTTCACGGCGGCCGAGCGTGCAGACGTGACCGAGAAAGTGAAGCCGTATGTCGGCGGAGCGGGATTCAGTGGTGCCGCACCGGGAGGGCCGAGCCGCTGGGCCACCGAGCGAACGAGTGAATGGGTGCCGCTGGATCCCAGTCTCGTGGTCGAAGTGCAATACGATCACTGGAGCGGCGGACGTTTCCGCCACGGCACCAAGATGCTGCGGTGGAGGCCGGACAAGGCACCGCGCAGTTGTACCTACGAGCAACTCGGAAGACCAAAGCGGGGCGCGGGAACGGCACAACGCGGTGGCGCAGCAGGGAGCTGAGCGAGAAAAAGGGAGACGGTCATACGTCCCCCGTTTTCCTGCTCGCCGCTCCGTCCTCCCGTCTTCTTATCCGCCCAGGGCGTCGATGGACATCTTGAGGTCTTCCGCGAGCTGCGCGTCGCCGCTGATGATCGCGCGCCAGCTGATCTCCCGCCCTTTGCGCTTGCCCTTTTCGACGACCTTCACGCCTTCGGGCGCGATCGTGATCGTATAGGCGCGTCCTTCCAGGTCCAGCTCACGCTTGATCGACTTCTCGAGCTTGACGGCCATCATTGTCTCCGGAAAAGTTGTGAAACTGCGCTGACTTACTTCGCTAAATCGCTGAAGAGCACCGGGCGACCGTGGATCCCCACCACGCGGTCGACCTGCAGCCCGCGACGCTGAATGTTCTCCAACAGGTTGGCGAGGAACGGAAACACCGGGTTCGCCGCATTCGCCGCCGGAGGATTGTACAGGTCCGCCTGGATCAGCAGCCGCTCCGCCGGAAGGTACACCACCAGCATGCTGCCGGAATGTGCGGACCCGTCGATGGAATACACCTCGATGCTGCGCAGGCTGTCCGTGATGACGTGCGCGTCGCTGACGGCGATCAGTCGCAGCGGTCGCGGGTTTCGATACTGTGCGTCCGGCATGATGAAATGCTGTCCGGGGAAGACATGCCGCTCGTAGAAGTCGCGATTCTCCGCGTGCGTCATGATGGTCAGCCCTTCCGAGATCGCGGCGCGAACTCCTCCCGAATGATCGAAGTGATGGTGCGTGTTGATGACCAGGTCCACCGGCTTCGCGGGGCGCAGCGCCCGCGCGCTCGCAATCGCGGCCAAGCTACGTGCTTCGCTCTGCGGGACTTCCACCAGCACCACGCGGCGCTGCTGTTCGATCGCAATCGTGTGATGCGATTGCCCGGCAAGCGACCACACCCCCGGCGCCAGCTCCTCGACGACGACATTCGGTCGTTGCGGGGTGAGAGGCGTGGTGCGTCGCACGCTGTCGGTAGCGGCGATGTTGTCGATCGCGGCCGGATTCACGTGCGTGGCTGTGATGGTGTAGTCGGCAAGCACCCACCGTTCAGCCATGCGCTGCACCATCTGTCCAGGGACCTTCAGTCCATCGAGATCGCGCCAATTGGAAAGCTCCGTCGCGAGTGTCACGTCGCCCAGCATGGCGTGGTGGACGATCTTCTCGATCCGCGTGGGAAGCATGGTCGCGCGGTCCACGTGCATCGCGAACTTGTCGCCGCCGGGATTGATCCGGATGCGCTGGATGTTGTCACTCACCGGCTCCACGCTGACTTCTGTCCCCGGAGCGTATGCGGCCTGGATGAAGCCGATCGGTTGATACAGCAGTTCCCGCGCGCGGTCGGTGGCGGCCGCTCCACCCACACGCGCCATCGCGTTGTTGGTGCCGATGTTGTACGCGACGGCCGCGTCCACACCCAGGCGCTGCCGTTGGGGGTTCGTATTCGCCGTCGGGAACCGCGGAACGCGCGTCTGGTCGAGCAGCCACCGGCGGTTGGGATAGTCGATCGTCCTGCGGAACGACGTGACCTCGAAGAAATCCTCCGCATACGGAGTACGGTTCTGGCCGAAATTCAGCACGCGGCCATTGCCTTCGAGTACGAGCGTCCGCACGCCGAGGATGCGTTCCTTGCCACCCATTGCGCGCGCAACGCCGTCGAGGGTGACCGCTCGCTGCGCCGCGACCGGCGCCGGCCATGTCATGAGCATACTCAGCGCAGCGACGGCGATCCGACTCGAACCCATGGTTTCTCCCGAGGTGAAGGGGCGGAGGATATCGCACTCCACGGCGCATCGCTAGAATCGTCAGCGTGAAGGTCGTCACCATCGGCGGCGGTCCCGCGGGACTGTACTTCGCGCTGCTCCTCCGGAAGCACGAGCCCTCCCATCAGGTGACGGTCCTCGAGCGCAATGGCTCGGCGGACGCGTACGGGTGGGGCGTCGTCTTCTCGGAGCAGACGCTCGACAACCTGCGCCTCGCGGACGCGGAGACCTACGCGGCGATCACCGCGAGCTTCGCGCGCTGGGATGACATCGACGTGCACGTGAAGGGTGCGACCATTACGTCCGGTGGCCACGGCTTCAGCGGCATCGCGAGACGCAGCCTCCTGGAAATTCTTCAGCGGCGGGCGGTAGAGCTTGGCGTCGACATTCGCTTCAACACCGACGTTCGGGCCCTGTCGGACATTCCCGCGGCCGACGTAATCGTGGCGGCCGACGGCGTCAACAGCATGGTCCGCCGGCAGCACGCGACGGCGTTTCAGCCCGACATCGACGTCCGCACCGCCCGGTACATCTGGCTGGGCAGCACGCGGCTGTTCGACGCCTTCACCTTCATCTTCGTCGAAAACGAACACGGCGTCTTCCAGGCGCATGCCTATCGCTTCGACGAATCCCACAGTGCCTTCATTGTGGAATGCGACGAGCGTTCATGGAACGCGGCCGGCTTCGACGCGATGGACGTCACGGCCAGTGTCGCTGCCTGTGAGCGGATGTTCGCTCCATGGCTCGTAGGTCATCCGCTGATGGAGAATACGCCGCCGCACCTGCGCTCCCGGCCCTGGGTGCGCTTCGCGCGCGTCAGCAATCAGCGGTGGCACCATGGGAACATTGCGCTCATCGGCGACGCCGCCCACACCGCGCATTTTTCCATTGGATCAGGGACGAAGCTGGCCATGGAGGACGCAATCGTCCTGGCGCGCGAGTTGGCGCCGGTGCGGAATGCCAGCGTCCTGCCGGAAGTCTTCGGCCGGTACGAAGACGCGCGGCGCACCGAGGCGCTGCGCCTGCAGAATGCGGCGCGCAATTCCATGGAGTGGTTCGAGAACGTCCGGCGTTATATCCACCTCGAGCCTGAGCAGTTCGCCTACAGCCTGCTCACCCGCAGCCAGCGGGTGGGACACGAGAATCTCCGGCTGCGCGACGCGCGCTATCTCGAGAGCGTCGAGCGCTGGTTCGCGGCGCGGGGTAACGCCGCCGGACAGCCTCCGCGGGCCGTGCCACCCATGTTCACGCCATTCACCATCGGCGGGCTCACCGTGCAAAACCGCGTGGTGGTCTCGCCCATGGACATGTATTCCGCGGTGGATGGAACGCCGAACGACTTTCATCTCACGCACATCGGTGCGCGGGCCCTCGGCGGCGCGGGCCTGATCATGACGGAAATGACCTGCGTCTCCCCAGAGGCGCGGATCAGCACTGGATGCACCGGGATGTACACCGACGATCACGTGCTTGCCTGGCGACGGATTACTCAGGTGGTGCACGAATGGTCTCCGGCGAAGATCTGCCTGCAATTGGGGCACTCCGGCGCGAAGGGTTCCACCCGGAAGATGTGGGAAGGGAACGAAGAGCCGCTCCCACAGGACAACTGGCCGCTGCTGGCACCGTCGGCGATCGCATTCCGGAACGGGATGCAGGTGCCGCGCGCCATGTCCCGGCGCGATATGGAACTGGTGCGCGACCAGTTCGCGCGCGCCGCGCGAATGGCAGTCGATGCGAACTTCGACATGCTCGAGCTGCATTGCGCGCACGGCTACCTCCTGTCGGCGTTCATCACCCCGGTGAGCAACCAGCGCGACGACGAATTCGGTGGCAGCCTGGAGAATCGGCTTCGCTTTCCCCTCGAGGTGCTCGCGGCGGTGCGCTCGGCTTGGCCTGCGCCACGGCCGCTCTCTGTGCGGGTGTCCGCCACCGATTGGTGCGACGATGGCATCACCCCCGACGAGGCAGTTGCGATTGCGCGCGCGTTTCACGACGCGGGTGCCGACATCATCCACGTATCCGCGGGCCAGACCACCACGCGCGCGAAACCCGTCTACGGCCGGATGTTCCAGACGCCGCTGAGCGATCGCATCCGCAACGACGGCCGAGTGCCCACGATTGCGGTCGGCAACATTACCGACGCCGATCAGGTGAACGGTATCATTGCCGCGGGTCGAGCAGACCTGTGCGCGCTGGCCCGTCCGCATCTCATCGACCCGAACTGGACCCTGCACGCGGCGGCACAGCTGGGATACCGCGAACAGTGGTGGCCACCACAGTATCTATCCGGGCGCGAACAGCTTGAACGCATGCTGAAGCGCCAGCAGGAGCTCTCCGGCACCTCCACCATATGACGCTCTTCATCGAGGCGAAGCTCGCGGGGAAGCACGCCGTCGTCACCGGCGGCGGGCGCGGCATCGGCGCGGCCATCGCCACTGCGCTCTCCAACATGGGCGCTAAGGTGACCATCATGGGACGCGATGCCGACCTGCTGCGGACGCACGCCGCCACGATGACGAATGCGCAGGCCATCCCCTGCGATGTCGCGGACGACGCTTCCATCGCAAACGCATTTGCACGCGCGCGTGACAGTTTTGGCGCCCCACACATACTCGTGAACAATGCCGGACAGGCGAAGAGCGAGAAATTCACGGCGACGAGTCGCGAGCTGTGGGACCGGATGCTCGCCGTCAACCTCACGTCGGTGTTCCATTGTACGCAGCAGGTCCTTCCGGCCATGCTCGATGCGCGCGCCGGACGCATCGTGAACATCGCCAGCACCGCGGGGGTGAGCGCGGCGCCCCGCATGGCGGCGTATGCGGCCGCGAAGCACGGGGTGATCGGACTGACGAAGACGCTCGCTCTGGAGGCGGTGAGGTTCGGGGTCACCGTGAACGCCGTATGTCCGGGCTATACGGACACCGACATGACGGAGCAGGGCGTGCGCGAGCTCATGGCAGCAAAGCAGATTTCACGGGATGAGGCAGTCGGGATGATCATGCGCGTCATCCCGCGCGGGAAACTGACCGCACCACAGGAGGTCGCGAGCGCCGTTGCATGGTTGTGCAGTCCCGGCGCGTCCGCAGTGACAGGGCAGGCCATCGTCGTATCCGGAGGGGAGATCACGTGATCGAGATCGCGGCGCGGGATATCAAGCCGAAGAGTTTCTCATGGTCGCTCGACGAGCGCGTCGCGACCGTCACGCTCAACCGTCCCGAGCGAAAGAATCCGCTCACCTTCGAGATGTACGACGAGCTGCGCGACACATTCCGCCGGCTGCGCTTCGTGAAGGACGTCCGCGCGGTCGTGGTGACGGGGGCCGGAGAGAATTTTTCCTCGGGTGGCGACGTTCATGACATCATCGGACCGCTGGTGGGGTTCGCCGAGAAGGGCGATACCGACCGCATCCTCGCATTCACGCGCATGACGGGGGACCTCGTCAAGACC
>DASPMP010000023.1:0-7738 GCA_035626995.1 Gemmatimonadaceae bacterium | reverse complement strand
GCGGCGCGACCATCCCTCGCAGCATCGCCATATTGTTGGCAACGACCTGCGCGACGCTGATGCGCTGCGGCTGCAGCAACTGCTTGCGGCTGAACGCCAGCAGCTGCTGAGTGAGCGACGCACCTCGATCCGTGGACTTGTCGATTTCGACGACGCTGTCGCGATTCGGATCGCCGTGGGGAAGATCACCGAGAAGCAGTTCCGTATGGCACTTGATGACCGTCAGCAGGTTGTTGAAGTCGTGCGCGACGCCGCCGGCGAGCTGGCCCACCGCTTCGAGGCGCATCCCCTGTCGCAGCCGCCCCTCGAGCCGTTTGCGCTCCGAGATGTCGCTGATGGCCCCAAGACTGCCGACGATGGTTCCGGCGCTGTCCCGGTACGGGCTGGCCGAGATCTCCGCGTGGATCAACGTGCCGTCTTTCCGCTTGAGGATCGTCTCGTACAGATCGCTCCGCCCCTGCATCCGATCGGCCTTGTGGGCACGAAATGCATCACGCGCTGCCGGCGGTACGAGCACCTCGGCCACGTTCCGACCAATCAGTTCCGAAGGCTCGTATCCGAGCACGTCGAGCACGCGCGCATTGGCGAGAAGGACTGTGTCGTCGGGGTCGCTGATGAGCAGTGCCTCACGGAGGTTTTCGATGACCGACCGGAATCGCTGCTCCGATTCGTGAAGGGCGCGCTTGCGCTCCTGATCGCGGACGAGCACCTCCGACAGCGTGTGCATCAGATAGACGCAAAATCCTCCCACCGCGATTTCCACGGCGACCACCGGATCGAGGCTCGCCATGCCCCCCGGCAAAACGGAATGCCCGCCGATGTAGGTGGCACCTACGGCACAGGCAACGATGAAGACCTCGCGACGGGTCCCGAACAATGCCCGGAACTGCAACGCGACGTAGAGCAGGCCGAAGGCACCGAAGTCATCACGGCCGCCCCACATGAAGGCGAGGACGAGCGCCAGCTCCAACCCCAGCGACGCCCGCGGAAAATTGCGTCTACGAAGCCCCCGGATCCACGCCGCCGTCAGGCCGGCAGCGGCGATGCCGAGGGCCAGGAGATGACCATTTGTGGCACCGGCGCCCAGGCTGTAGGTGATACTCAGTCCCCACAACGTGAGCAGGGCGAGCATGAGCGTCAGCGTGCGGAAATACGCCAGCCGGTCACGCAGGAGCAGCACCCACGGGGTGGGCAAAATGCGACGGGCGGGAGAGGCGCTGGAGGGCATCATCTGCTGCCTCCAAGTATCGGCCTCTGCCGCCCGCATTTTTGCTTTCAGTCGACCTTTTCCGACCGTTTCCGGCCTTGACTACTCCACCGTCACCGATTTGGCGAGGTTCCGCGGCTGATCGACGTCCAAACCGCGCTTGGCCGCGATGTAATACGCCAGGAGCTGGAGCGGGATCGCTGCGAGGATCGGATAGAGCATGTCGATCGTTTCGGGAATTCGGAACTCGAAATCGATCTTCCCCGCCAGCGATGGCTCGTCCCGGCTGGTCAATGCGATCACCTGGCCGCCACGAGCTTTCACTTCCTGCACGTTCGATGTCACCTTGTCAAAGACGGAATCGTGCGGGGCCACGAACACGACCGGCATGTCGGAGTCGATGAGCGCGATGGGGCCATGCTTCATCTCGGCCGCGGGATATCCCTCCGCGTGGATGTAGCTGATTTCCTTGAGCTTCAGCGCGCCTTCAAGGGCGACCGGGAAGTTGTAGCCGCGGCCAAGGTACAGGAAATTCGTCGCATCCTTGAATTTCTCGGCGATGGCCTCGATCTCTGACGCGCGATCGAGGATGGACTGGATCTGATCGGGAAGCTCGAGCATGGCTTGCGCGATCTCGCGCCCCTTCACGACGGACATGTTCCGCAGGCGACCAAGCTTCAGCGTGAGCAGGGCCAGGGCGATCACCTGGCTCGTGAATGCCTTGGTGCTGGCAACGCCGATCTCGGGACCGGCGTGCAGGTAGATGCCGCCATCATCTTCGCGGGCGATGGTCGACCCCACCACGTTCACGAGACCCAGGGTCTTCGCGCCCCGACGCTTCGCCTCCCGCATGGCGGCCAGCGTGTCAGCAGTCTCACCGGATTGCGAGATGACCACGCACAGCGTGCGCGGAGTCACGATCGGATTACGGTACCGGAACTCCGAGGCGTACTCGGTCTCGGTGGGAATGCGCGCGTGCTCCTCGATCATCATTTCACCGATGAGCCCGGAGTGCCAGCTCGTCCCGCATGCCGTGATGACGATGTGATCGATGTTCAGCAGCTCGTCGCGTGTCAGGTTCAGTCCACCGAGCTTCGAAAACCCTTCCTCGACCACGAGGCGACCGCGCATCGTGTTCTGGATAGTCTGCGGCTGCTCCGTGATCTCCTTGAGCATGAAGTGGTCGAAGCCGCCCTTCTCGATCTGGTCCAGATCCCAGTCGATGCGACTGACGCCTTTGCGAACGCGGCGCGCATTCAGGTCCAACACCTCATACCCTGCCGGCGTGAGCACGCCCATTTCACCATCATCCAGGTAGACCACCTGGCGAGTGTGCTCCAGAATCGCGGCGACGTCGCTCGCCACGTAGAACTCGCCTTCCCCCAGTCCGAGGAGCAGTGGGCTGCCCTTGCGCGCGCAGACGATCTTTTTCGGATCGCGCGCAGAGATCACCGCGATGCCGTACGTCCCCTCGATCAGCCGGAGTGCATCGATGACCGCGTCCTCGAGCGGCTCGCCATCTTCCGAGGCAGCCTCGATGAGATGCGCCAGCACTTCCGTATCGGTGTCCGAGATAAACTTGTGCCCGCGGCTTTCGAGCTCCTTGCGGAGACTTGGCGCGTTCTCGATGATGCCGTTGTGCACCACGGCGATGGCGTTCGTGCAATCGTGGTGCGGATGCGCGTTGCACGTATTCGGCGGTCCATGCGTAGCCCACCGGGTGTGTGCGATTCCGATGGAACCGCTGAGCGGCGCATCGGCCATCGCGCTTTCAAGCATCGCGATCTTTCCCGCAGCCTTCCGCGTTTCCAACCCTTTGCCGTTCAGCGTCGCAACACCAGCGGAGTCATATCCGCGGTACTCCAGGCGTTTCAGTCCTTCGATCAGCATCGGCGTCGCGATCTTCGGCCCGATGTACCCCACGATTCCACACATAGCGTTCGTCCTCGATTATCCGGCGATGGCACCGGCGGATGCCGGCGCACTCAATGCTTCCAATGGTGTGCGCGCGCGTTGTACGAGCGCCCGCGCGTCTTGCTCCGTCGGCCCCTCGGCGATCACGCGCACGATCGGCTCGGTTCCCGATGGCCGTACGTGCAACCACCGGTCCTTCCACGCGAGTCGCAATCCGTCCTGCGTGTCCGCTGTCGCATCCGCGAAGGCGGCCCGCAACGCCGCGTACACGGAGTCGAGACTGGCCTTCGGACGGTCGAGCTTGTCTTTGACAATGGAATAGCGTGGCAGTTCGGCGGCGATCACGGAGAGCGGTTGCCCACGTTCGGCCAGTAATTGCAGGATCAGTGCAATCCCGACAGGCGCGTCGCGACCGAGATGCAATTCGGGAAGAATGACCCCCCCGTTGCCCTCACCGCCGATGACGGCGCCCAGCTCGCGCATCCGGACCGCGACATTAACCTCGCCAACTGGGGCCAGGGTGAGCGTTGAACCCGAGCGCGCCACTGCATCGGCGACCACAAGGCTCGTGGACAGATTCGTGACGACCGGGCCCTTCCGGTGCCGGAGCACCAGCATCGAGGCGAGCGCCAGCGTGTAGTCCTCACCGATGGCCTTTCCTGCGTCCGACACAAGGGCGAGGCGGTCCACGTCCGGGTCGACTGCGAAGCCGACATCCGATTTCGAGTGCTGGACGAGGCGCTCGAGCTCATGAAGGTGCTCGGGAACCGGCTCGGGAGGACGCGGAAAGCGGCCGTCCGGCTCCATGTGGATCGCGGTCACCTCACAGCCGAGCCGCTCGAGCAGCGCAGGAACGATCACAGAGCCTGCGCCGCGGACGCAGTCGAGAGCAACGCGGAACCGTCGCGCGCGAATCGCCGCCACATCGATGTACGGGATTGCGAGGATCTTCTCGATGTGTCGATCGGCCGCGCCGCTGTCCGGTTCGACCGTGCCCAGCTTGTCCCACGTGACTCGAGGGATGCCCTTCTCCACCAGGGAACGCATCTCGATTCCCTCGGCCGCCTCGAGAAAGAGGCCGGAAGACCCGACGAACTTGAGGGCGTTCCACTCGATTGGATTGTGGCTTGCCGACAGCATGATGCCGCCACCGGCATGATGATCCTCAACCGCCAGCTGGCAGGTCGGGGTGGTCGTCAGTCCGATATCGATGATCTTCGCACCGACCGACTGCAGCGCGCCGATCGCAACACGGTGAAACATCGGTCCGGACACCCGACTATCGCGCCCGATGACGATCGGTTTCCCGGGGTGTTTCCGCTGCGCCCAGGCGCCGAACGCCCCCGCATAGCTGGCGACGACCTCCGGCGTAAGCGCTTCTCCGACCTTGCCGCGAATGCCGGACACACTGACCATCAACCCGTCGTGGGCCATCGAACCTCCATAGAGAGCCGTAAGCTACTGCTCTCCGGGAGGCCTACCAACCGTGTGTCAGTATGTGCGTTACACGTTTCAGACGGACACCGCGAGGCGCTGTCGCTTCACGATGACCCTGAGGTCGCCGCTCCGGATGGCGCTGAGCGCGGCGTCCACGACTTTGGGATCGAACTGGCTGCCGGCGTTGGATTCCAGCTCCCGAATGGCATCGTCGAGGGTCATCTCATGTCCGCGATACGGGCGTCCACTCATCATGGCATCGAAGGCGTCGGCGACGGCGACAATGCGCGCCTCGAGGGGAATCGCATCGCCATACACACGGTCGGGAACACCGCGACCATCCATGCGCTCGTGGTGTGAACGCACGACGTTCAACGCGATCGGTGCGTCGGTCATGAGGGGCGCCAGGATCCGCCACCCGACGAGCGGATGGGTCATGATGTGCCGGTATTCCTCATCGGTCAGCCGGCCAGGTTTGTTCAACACGGATTCCCGAACGCCGATCTTCCCGATGTCGTGCAGGTTTCCGCCGAGCTCGATCTGGCGGACAGTTTCGTCATCGAGCCCCATGCTCCGCGCGATGACGCTCGAGTACTGGCTCACGCGCACGGAGTGACCGCGGGTGTACGGATCCTTCACTTCGAGCGCCTCGGCGAGCGATTGGATCCCGGCAAGGAACAACTCCTCGAGTCTCCGGGCCTGCTCGGCGACGCGTCGCTCGAGATGTTCCTGATGCGCCCGATTCTCGAGGAGCAGCCGGCGCTTCTCGAGCGCCTGCTCCACACGCGCACGGACTTCTTCGAGGTGGAAGGGCTTGGTGAGATAGTCCATCGCGCCGTTGGCCAGGCAGTGCACTGCCACCTCAACGTCGGCGACGGCCGTGATCATCACGACGGCCGTATCCGGCCAACGCTCCTTGATCCGAAGCAGGAGCTCGATGCCGTCGACCTTCGGCATCCGCATGTCGCTCATGACGAGCGTGACGGGATGCTGCTCGAGAATCTCGAGCGCCTCTGCGCCATTGCTCGCCTCGAAGCAGCGGAAGCCGTCATTGCGCATCAGGTGCAGCAATACCTGACGAAGCCGCGGCTCGTCGTCGACGACGAGGCAGTCCAGCGGCGGGGTATCCCCTCCGTTCGCGGCTTGCAGGCGCACCGGGCTCATTCTTTCGCTGCCTTCTCCTGGTCGGGTTATCTTGCGAGCCTACCTCTCCCCTGAGTTATCGGCATGACTCGCGTATTTGATGAGGATTTGGCCCAGGGATTCGGAACCCGGGCGGTTCACGCCGGACAGCGCCCTGAGCCGCTCGCCGGGGCCATCATGACTCCGGTGTACCTCACATCCACGTACGTGCAGGAGGAGTTAGGCAAGAACAAGGGGTACGAGTACGCCAGGGGCAAGAACCCGACGCGCGAGGCGCTGGAACGCAATGTCGCAGCGCTCGAAGGTGGACGGCACGGGTTCGCTTTTTCGAGCGGCATGGGCTGCGTGGACTCCCTCATGAAGCTGTTCAGGGCCGGCGACCACATCGTCTGCGGCGAGAACGTCTACGGCGGCACGTTCCGGCTGTTCGACAAGATCCTCCGGAATTACGGGATGGAGTTCACCTTCGTCGACACCCGTGATCCGTCGCGGATCGAGGCCGCGATGTCGAAAACGACACGCGCGGTCCTGGTGGAAACGCCCTCGAACCCGCTGATGCGCGTGACGGACCTCAAGGCCGCCGGCGAGATTGCCCATCAGCATTCCGCCTTGCTGATCGTGGACAACACCTTCGCTTCGCCGGTCTTCCAGCGCCCCTTTGAGTTCGGCGCGGACATCGTGTTTCATTCGACGACCAAATACCTCAATGGCCATAGCGACATGGTCGGGGGAATCGCGCTCGTTAAAGACGACGAGCTCGCCGAGCGCCTGCAGTTCATCCTGAACGCCGCGGGCGCCGTGCCGGGACCATTTGACGCCTGGCTCGCGTTGCGCGGGACCAAGACGCTGCACCTGCGGATGCGACAGCACGACACGAATGGTAAGGCCATCGCCCGGTTTCTTGTCGACAAGCTCGGCGCCGAATCGGTCATGTACGTCGGCTTGCCGAGTCATCCGCAGCACGAGCTCGCGAAACGCCAGATGTCGGGTTTCGGGGGCATGATCAGTATCGAACTGGGCACCCGGGAGCGCGCGGCGCACCTGCTCAAGCGCGTACGCGTGTTTTCGCTCGCGGAGTCACTGGGGGGCGTTGAATCGCTGATCAGCCACCCGGCGAGCATGACCCACGCCTCCGTTCCGGCCGACCACCGTCAGAAGCTCGGCATTTCTGACGGACTCGTCCGCCTTTCGTGTGGTGTGGAGGACACTGACGACCTTCTTGCCGACCTCGAACATGGGCTGGCTGGAATTCCTGGCGCGAAGAGCAACGTTCCCGGGCATCGGGAAAAGGCTTCCGTGTAGCGACACCGGCGGTACCTGACCGCCGTAGGGAAAGCATCGGATATTGTCGCCGCACCCTCTTGCCCCATTCGCCATGCCTGAGACCGTGAAGCTGACCGCGATTTCGTCCCGCGCCTGGGAACATCCCGCGGACCGCGCCGCATTGAATGCGCTTCGTGCCCTGCCGGGATTCGATGAAGCGGTGCGTCGCGTGATGGGATTTCTCGGCGAGCGCGGTGTTCGCCAGCTGTTCCTGGGCAACGCCGTCCGCGTCGGACCACAGCAACGTCCCAAGCTCAACCGCCTGTATTCCGAAGTCCTCGAAACGCTGGACGCGCCGGAGCGGTGGGATCTCTACGTGGCCCAGACGCCGATCGCGAACGCGATGGCCGTCGGGTTCCAGCGCCCATTCATCGTCTTCCATTCCGGGATGCTCGAAATCCTTGACGAAGACGAACGCCGTGCGGTCCTCGCGCACGAGGTCGGCCACATCATGAGTGGCCACCCCACGTACACCACTCTCGCGGTCATCCTGTTGACCATCGGCATCGCCAATTTGCCGATGATGGCCGGCATCGCGCTGCTCCCCTTCGAGCTGGCCCTCTTCGAGTGGTACCGGAAATCCGAGTTCTCGGCGGATCGCGCTGCATTGCTCGGCACGCAGGACGTGCGCAAGGCGCAGAGCGTGAACCTGAAGCTTGCCGGCGGACCGGCCCTGGACGACCCCATCGACCTCGACGCGTTTCTCGAACAGGC
>DASPMP010000022.1:0-13908 GCA_035626995.1 Gemmatimonadaceae bacterium | reverse complement strand
GACGGGAGACTGGACGGCGTCGTGCGAGCAGTACGAGGGCCTCCTGGCGAAGGACAGCGCCGATGTGGAGGCCTGGTATGGATTGGGCGAGTGCATGTACCACAACCTTGACGTCGCACCGATCGCGGGCGACACGACGCGGATGCGGTTCCTCGGTGACTGGAACCGGTCGATCGACGCGTTCCAGAAGGTGCTGGAGCTCGACCCTTCCTATCACCTCGCGTACGCGCACATCGTCGACATCCTCACCTCCGAGCGGCATACCCAGGGATGCTACCGGCCGAATACATCCACGCGCTGTGTGCAGCTCTGGGGGAGCTACCTGCTCAGGGACGGCGATTCACTGCTGGTCGCACCGCTGCATTTCCAGCGTGACACCGCGGCGATACGGATGCAGGTGGATCGGTACACACTCACGCAGTCACGTCGGCGCAACCTGCAGGAGGCTGACGCCATGGCCACTGCCTGGGTTCGGGCGTCGCCGTCGGAGCAACGCGCGCTGCGTGAACTGGCGCACGTTCGCCTGCTGCAGGGACGGGCGCGCTCGGCCGACAGCATCTATGCCGCGCTGACGGAACGCAGCAGCACGTGGCTCGAGGAATTGCGCAGCGGACTGGATGGGATGGAGATCTCGTACAAGCTCGGACGCGGACTCGAAGCCGCGGCGCGGTATGACTCCATTCGCGCGTCGACGACGATGATTCCGAATCCCCAGGGTCCCATTCCCTTCGGGTCCGCCGTCGCGGGGTACGGCCCCGCGTTCGGACGGCTCGCAGAATTCGATTCCGTGCTCGCGACGAACATGCGCGCGAGCAACGCGCCGCAGTTCGTCATTGATTACCAGTTGCTCCAGTACCGCGCCCTTGTCGGGGTGCCGGGCGACAGCGTCACCGCGATGGAACGAGTGGTGTTCGATACCGTGCGCGCGCTGCGGGGCGCGTCGATCGCGACGCGAAATATCTCGGGCATGCTCGCATACGGGCTGCGCGTCCCGCGATCGGCGTGGCCGGCGCTCGACACCAGTTTGAAAGAGCCGCGCCTGCAACCGGCGATCGCGATGTCGCTGAAGGACACGGCCCGGTTGCGCCGGTCCCTTCGCGCCCTCGACTCCATCATCAGCGCCCACGCCGCAGCAGGAGGAGCGGATTCGGGCTACGCCGTTCCCGCCGCGGATGGCTATCTGATCCTCGGTGACTCGGCGGCTGCGCTACGGACACTGCGCGTCGCACTGGACAGCCTGCTCCCCACGACGGGGTTGTTCCTGACGAACCAGGGCGGGCTCTCCCCGGTCATGTTCGTGCCGCGAATGATGTTGCTGCGGGCAGACCTTGCCGCCGCACGCGGTAGCCTCGACGAAGCGCGCCATTGGTACAAGCGCTTTATCGACGTCTGGGCGCAGGGATCGCCGGAGTTGCAGCCTGCGGTCGAACGCGCGCGAAAGGCTTATACCGCGCTGGGTGGCAGCTAGCGTTCGTCAGCGGCGCGCCGTCATCGCGCACCGGAAACCCGTCGCCGCGAGACTCGATCGTTCGGCGACGGCCGCGGCACCGCTGCGGAAGATGGCGGTGGACACCCGGTCGAATGCGTTGAAGGCCCCGCCGCGAATTACGAAATAGTTCGTGGCGCTGGTGGTGTCGCCGAATCGCCGATATGGGGTGGAAGTCCACTCCCACACGTTCCCCACCATGTCTTCCACCCCTTCCAGCGTTCGTCCGCGCGGAAAGCTCCCGACCGGAGCCGGGCCATTGCTGCCGGACCCATTCGTGTTCGCTGCGGCCGGATCCCACGCACTCCCCCACGGATAGTTACGGCCGGAGGTACCACGTGCGGCGGCCTCCCATTCGTCCGCGGTCGGAAGCCGTCCACCGGATGGATGCCGCCAGGCGCAGTAATTCGCCGCTTCCGCGTACTGGACGCCGGTAACGGGCAGGTTGTCGGCGGGACGCGTCGTCCATGGCGTCGGCATGCTGCGCGCCTGGATGAACTGCTGGTAGTCGCCGACGCTCACTTCATACTTGCCGATGCCGAACGAGTCGATGACCACGGAACGGCGCGGGCGGATGATTTCCGCCCCGGTGTCGGCGCCGATCGGGTAGGTGCCGCCAGGGATGAGCACCATCCCGGAATCCACGGGTGCCAGTGCCGTCGCGGGCGGCATTGCCACAGTTCGCGTCGCCATGACGTAGGCGCCGATTGCCGCGCCGACTATGATAATGACGGCGAAGATCACGGTCGGAAGGTTGGATTTTTTCTTCTCTCGAAGAACGCGGGCGCGCGTGGTGGTTGTGTGTCCGCCTGAAACCGGCGATGCACCGGTCAGGGCCCGCGCGATGTCCCCCGCATTCTGAATTCGGTCATCCGGGTTGGTCGCGAGACAGGCGTCCACGAGTTCCTCGAGGACGGGCGGGACATCCTTCCGCAATGAACGGAGCGGCGGCGGCGGCCCTGCGAGCCGCTTCATGAGTACCGCGGTCGGCGTCGCCCCTGTGAACGGAGGCTGGCCCGCGAGCATCTCGTACATCATCACGCCGAGTGCGTAGATGTCGGCACGATGATCCGACGGTTCCCCGCTCACCTGCTCCGGACTGAGATACGCCGGCGTGCCAACCACCATACCTGTCGCCGTCAGTGAGCCACCCTCGGCGGTTCTCGCGATGCCGAAATCGGTGACCAGGGCGCGCCCACTCTCTGCATCGAGCAGCACGTTCTGCGGCTTGATGTCGCGGTGCACGACGCCGCGCTTGTGCGCGTGCGCGAGCGCGCTGGCCACCTCGCCGAAGATCCGGGCGGCATCGTCAATGGGGAGCTGCTGCTCGCGATGCAGACGATCCGCGAGACTTCCGCCATCCACCGCCTCCATCACGAGATAGACGAGGTCGTCCTTCTGCCCGATGAAGTGCAGCGGCACGATGTGCGGGTGCGACAGCTGCGCCACCGTTTCCGCCTCGCGACGGAAGCGCTCGAGCACCGAATGCGATGCGATCACATCCGGCGACAACACCTTCGCCGCCAGCTTTCGCTTGAGGTGGACATCCCGGACCAGGAACACGACCGCGAATCCGCCGGCACCGAGGCGCCCCTCGACCGCATACGCGTCCCCAAGCGCCGCCTGGAGACGCGCGGCCAGGGCGTCGAGCTCGGACGACGGTGGTGTCGGCGGTATTTCTGCCAACGCGTCCCCGCTCTACGGTTGGACGCCGAGCTGCTGCAATCGCTGCTGCGCGCGACGATCGTTCGGGTTTTTCGCCAGGACCGCGCGCAGCCGCGCGATGCCGGCATCCCGGTCGCCCTTCGCGATATACGCGTCGGCGAGCTGCAGATCGATGCCCACGGAATTCGGATGGAATTCCTGGTTCATCTGCAGCAGCTTGATCGCGTCCTCGTGGCGTCCCTGTGCGGAGAGCCGCTGTGCCACCTCCGTCACCGGTGCCTCGCGAAAGTCATACATCCCCGCCGCAATGTTCTCTCGCAGCGTCCGGTACCTGGCAATCGCGCTGTCGACGCCAACGCGCGTCGTGGTGGTCAGCAGCACCGATTGAATCGTCATCGGCTTCGGTAGCCCGCGATGACACGTCATGCAGTTTACGTTCGTGGGCGGCTGATCGCGCTCCGGAATGCTGGCGAGAAAGTGCCGGTTGATGCTATCGGCCATGACGAGCATCCGCCGTGCAATCCGCTTGTTCGCCAGGCTGTCCGACGCAAAGTTGAGGTTCAGCCCCCCGCCGCCTCCGCCGCCCCCCTCGCGCTCGATGTGGCAGTACGTGCAGCGAACGCCGAGCGCCCCGGTGAACGCGCGCATGATCGCGGTGAGCGTGTCGCGTGGGATGTCCTTCGGCAGGACCTGGAGATTCTCGAACCGCTGGGGAATCTGCGCCGCGGCGGGCGAGCTGACGCCCGCGAGGATGCTCGCTGCGCCCAGGACAGTGAGAACACGGAGGGTGAGTCGTGCGGCCATGGAGTACTGGAGAGTTGAGGTTCCGAACCATGAGACCAGCAGCTTCCGCGGTAAACTACCTGTCCCTGCCCGTACTTCACTAGCTTGGCGTGGCATGCGCTCCTACCCTGAGGCCACCAATGCAGTTTCATGACCCGCCGCGGTTTCCGAAGGGATTCCGCTGCGCGAGCCGCAATGTCGGCCTCAAGCCTGATGCTCCCGACCTCGCGTTGTTCGTCAGTGACACCGACGCCGCCGCCGCTGCGGTGTTCACACGCAACCAGTTTCCCGGCGCACCCGTGCTTCTGGGCCGGGAGACCATCAAGCGCGGGGTGCTTCGCGCCATCGTCGCCAACAGCAAGGTGAGCAACGTCGCCACGGGCGACGCCGGAGTGCAGCATGCGCGACGGATGGCCTCGGCGGCGGCAGCCGCCATTGGAACGACACCGGACAAGGTGCTGGTCAGCTCGACCGGTGTGATCGGCGTACCTCTGCCTATCGAGAAAATCGAGCGTGGGCTGAGCGGCATCGCGTCGGACCTTCAGGTCGAGCCACTCATCGGCGCCGAAGGGATCATGACGACGGACACCCATCCGAAAGCGCTGTCCATGACCGTGGGGAACGCGACCATCACCTGGATCGCCAAGGGCTCGGGAATGATCGAGCCGAACATGGCGACGATGCTGTCGTACATCTTCACCGACGCCGCCATCGATGCAACGACGCTGGACAAGCTGCTGCGAGACGCCGTGCACGTTTCCTTCAACATGCTGTCGGTGGACAGTGATACCAGCACGTCCGATACCTGCGCGATCCTGGCCAACGGCCAGGCGGGCGCGGTCGACCCCCGCGCTTTCGCCAGCGCACTCACGGCGGGGTGCATCAGGATGACGGAGACGCTCGCACGTGACGGGGAGGGAGCGACGCGCCTGCTGCGGGTCTCCGTGCGTGGAGCAAAAGATGAGGCCGAAGCCCGGCGCATGGCGAAGACGGTTGTGAACTCGCCCCTCATCAAAACGATGGTGCACGGCGCGGACCCCAATGTGGGACGGATTCTCATGGCGATCGGCAAGTGTGCCGATTGCACGATCGCGCCGACGAAGACGTCGGCGAGCATCAACGGCTTTCTCGTGGTGCGGCAGGGGACGCGCATGGACTTTGACGATGCGATGGTGCGTGCCGCGCTCTCGACGCATGCCGTCGATCTCGAAATCGAGCTTGGTGTCGGCATGGCGTCGGCGACTGCCTATGGCTGCGACCTCTCGCCGGGCTACATCGAGGAAAACGCCTCGTACTATTCAAGTTAGGTTCCGCGCATGACCGGCGACGACAACGGAAATGTCCTGAATTCAATCGCACCCGACGCGGTGCGACGCATCCACCTGGTGGGCGTCGGTGGCACCGGGATGGGCGCGTTCGCCGGGATGTTGAAGACGGCCGGCTACCGCGTGACCGGGAGCGACGAAAATGTCTATCCGCCGATGAGCGACATGCTCCGCGAATGGGGGATCGACGTCTTCACACCCTACGCGCCGGACAACATCGACCGCGCCCAGCCGGATCTCGTGATCATCGGCAACGTCATTCGGCGCGTGAATCCCGAAGCGAGCGCGGTGCGCGAGCGCGGAATACCGCAGATGAGCTTTCCCGCGGCGTTAGGCTCCCTGATCCTCGCGAACCGGCACAGCGTCGTGATCGTGGGGACGCACGGCAAGACCACCGTGTCCGCCCTCATGGCGCACGTCCTTGTGGACGCCGGACTCGATCCCAGCTTTCTCGTCGGCGGCGTTACGGTCAACTACGGCGCGAACTACCGACTCGGCAAAGGCAAGCACGTCGTGGTCGAGGGGGACGAGTACGACACCGCGTATTTCGACAAGGGACCGAAATTCCTGCATTACCGCGCCCGTACCGCCATCCTCACGAGCGTCGAGTTCGACCACGCCGACATTTATCGGGACCTGGCGCACTACGAGTCGGCCTTCGAGAAATTCGCGCAGACACTGCCCACCGACGGCGTGCTCGCCGTCAGTGCCTCGTACCCGCGCGCGGTGGAGATCGCAAAGGCAAACGCACGAGCGAAGGTCGTGACGTACGCGGTCAATGGTGCATCCGACTATCGCGCTGACGATGAGAAGTTTGGACCGGATGGCGTGACCTTCAAGCTGCACGCCCGTGGCCGAAAGCCGGGCGCGCTGCTCCTGCCAATGTCCGGATATCACAACGTGGAGAATGCGGCTGGCGTGTACGCCGCGGCGCGCTCGCTCGGCCTGAGCCACGACCAGATTGCGCACGGCTTCACGACGTTCAAGGGCGTGAAGCGGCGGCAGGAGGTGCGCGGCGAGATCGGCGGGGTGCTTGTGATCGATGACTTTGCGCATCATCCCACCGCCGTTCGTGAGACGATCGAGGGAATCCGTCAACGGTATCCCGATCGACGTCTCTGGGCGGTGTTCGAGCCGCGATCGAATACCAGCCGGCGGAATATCCACCAGCAGGATTACGTGACGGCGCTGAAGGGTGCGGATCTCGCGACGATCCGGGAGCCGGAGGCACACGACAAGGTGCCGCAGGACCAGCGGCTGAATGTGCCAATAATCGTGAAGGAGCTGGCTGCCGCCGGTGTGGCGGCTGAATCGTCGGCCGCCGTAGAAACCCTCATCGAGCGTGTGGGAAACTACGCCGAGCCGAACGACCTGTTGCTCGTTATGAGCAACGGATCGTTCGGCGGTCTGATCCCAGCCGTGCTCGACCGCCTGAAGGAGCGGTTCGGCAGCTAGCGATCAGGAACGACGGTCGCCGTCTCCGAATTCGTCGGGCCGTTCGTAATCGCTGCTGGAGCGGTCCTCGCGGCCCGGATACGGTTGCTCGGCCCGCTTTCCCTCCCCTCGCCCTTCTTCCTCCGGCATGGGGAGACGTGTCCGACCACTCTCCTTCTCGTGCTCGCTCAGATTCTCGTCCAGGTAGCCGTCCTTGTTCCCTCCCATACCGCCCTCACGTGAGTGTGTGAGGTGAGAGGTGGCAGTGTACGTGCCAGACGACAACTGCTGAACACGGACGACACGGAAAACACGGACCGTGAGTTGGCTAGGGCCTCCAGACCGGCAGCCTGCCGCTGGTCCACGGCGCACCGGCTGCCTCTGCTGCGTCCTCGACCCGACGCAGTTCCGTTTCCATCAGCGGCCGCAGCTGCGTCAGGACTTTCTCGAACTCCGCGGCCAGGATGTCGTACTGTCGCCGATGCGTGGTCGTTGGCGTCTCCAGCGTGTTGGACCAGAGACTGTTGGTGATGCTGTTCAACCGGCTGAGTAACGACGGCGGTGCCGGCTCGGAGCGACGGCTCATCGTGGGATCACCGCTCAGGGCAACCTGCAGGTCACGCAAGCGCATCTCGAGGCTGCGCGCATCGTTCGCGAGGCGATCATCGGCGCGCGACGCTTCATTGATGGCCCGGCGGAGCGCCTGGACCCGCGTGAGCGTTTCACCCAGCGCACTGCTCGCGCCCATCATCGCACGCTGCAGCTCAGACGACTGCAGCTGAAACGCAACGATCGCGGCTGGACGCTGGGTTGCGTCGCCATCGAGCAGGTACACCTCGAAACGTTGCGGCTGGCCGATCGGTGTGGTGACGCCATCCACCCGGCGCGCCATCGAGACGGTATAGGTGCCTGGCGCCACGAAGGGCCCCGACGGCCCACCGCCACCCGGACCAGCACCACCTCCGCCACCACCACCTCCACCCCCGCCACCGCCACCGCCACCGAATCCTCCTCCTCCTGCGCCGCTCGCAGTAACCGGCGTCGTGGGGGCGTAACGAAGATTCCACGTCACCCGCTGCAGCCCGGCGCTCACGGGGCCGGTTAGCCGGCGAACGACGCGTCCGTCCGCGTCTGTCACCGTGAGAATGATCGCCGGCGCTTCTTCACGATCTTCCACACGAAGGGAATCCCATGGCGGGTAGAACACATCTTCATTCCTGCGCGACGCGCTGCGCTCGGCCTGCTGCCGCCGCTCACGTCGTGTCCGCACTGCATCACGCAGGTAGTAGTGGAACGTCGCCCCCACCGGCGGGTTCTGTGCAAAGTAGAACGTGCTGCCCTGCATCCCGGCTCCGTTTCCGCCGAGTGGGGTGGACGGGATGAACATCGGTGTGCGCGCCACCGGAAGGAGTGTCGCACTTTGTGCGATGACCTGCGGCGTCAGGTTGCGGAGCAGTGCGAGGTCATCGAGGATGTAGAAGCCGCGTCCGAACGTGGCGAGCACCAGTTCGTCATCACGTTTGTGAATCGCCATGTCGCGCACCTGGATGGTGGGTAGCCCGCCACGAAAGCGTGTCCAGCGGTTGCCACCGTCGCGCGAGAAGTACGCGCCGAACTCCGTGCCGACGTACAGCATGTTCGGATCTTTGGGGTCGTCGATGATCACGTACACAGTACCGCGATCCGGCAGGTTGCCTGCGATCGACGTCCAGCTGCGTCCAAGGTCGGCGCTCTTGAGGACGTACGGCTTGTAGTCCCCAGACATGTGGTTGTCGAACGCCGCGTAGACCGTGTTGGGGTCATGACTCGACGGCTCCACGCGTGCGACCTGCGTCGTGTCCGGGACGCCGGGGAAGCTGGTGATCCGGCGCCAGCTCTGGCCGGCGTTGTCGCTCACATGAATGTGGCCGTCATCGGTACCGACCCACAGCAGGCCTTCCCTCACCGGGGACTCGGAGAGCGCGACGATCGCTCCGAAAAACGAGCTCGATGAATTCTTCGCGACGGCGTCCACGGGCCACACGCGATCCATCATCCGCAGGCGGTTGCGATCGATCTGACGGGAAAGGTCACCGCTGATTGCACGCCAGGTATTCCCGCGGTCATCGCTGCGGTACAGGCGCTGCGATGCGAAATACAGGCGCGTATTGCTGTGCGGGCTGATGATGAACGGAGAATCCCAGTACCAGCGATCCGCAGCGTCGGCAAGCTCCTCCTGTGGGACGATATTCACCGACTCGCCCGTCTTCAGGTTGAAGCGCTGGAGATTGCCATGCTGTGATTCCGAATACACGATGTTCGGATCCTTCGGATCGACGCGGGTCTGGAATCCGTCGCCCCCGGCGGTGACGAACCAGTCCATGTTATGGATGCCGCTTTCGCTCCGTGTGCGCGATGGCCCACCGATGGAGAAGTTGTCCTGGGTGCCGCCATAGACCCGATAGAACGGCGTCGAGTTGTCGAGCTCCACGCGGTAGAACTGCGTCACCGGCAGGTTCGTGAAGAACTTCCAGGTCTGGCCGCGATCGAAGCTCTCGTACAGGCCGCCGTCATTGCCATTGATGAGATGTTCCGGATCCTTCGGGTCGATCCACATCACATGGTTGTCCACGTGCTTGTTCCGGCCCGGGAGCGCCGTGAAGGTGCGACCGCCGTCATCGGTCATCATGTCGCGCACGTCCATCGAATACACGCGATCCACGTCATGCGGATCTGCAAAGATCTCGGCGTAGTACAGGCCGATGGTGTTGTGATTGCTCATGCGTTCCCACGTGACTCCGCCATCACGCGAGCGATAGAAGCCGCCGCGCTGGTTCGCCGCCTCCACGATGGCATAGACCACGTCGGGATCCTTCGGCGAAATGGCGAGACCAATCCGGCCGAGGTCCTCGTTGCCAGGCAGCCCGGTCTGCGACTTGACCCACGTCGCCCCGCCGTCGGTGGAACGCCACAGCGCCGATTCGGGCCCGCCAGCGATGTACCCGTACGTTCGACGGTATCGCTGCCATGTCGTCGCCAGCAGCACGTTCGAATTCCTGGGGTCGATGGCGATGTCGCTGGCGCCGGCCCACGTGCCGCCATCGAGGATCCTTGTCCAGCTGCGGCCACCGTCCACTGTCTTGTAAAGCCCCCGCTCCCCTCCCTTCCGGGACAGCGGCCCCTGCGCGGCGACATATACAATGTTCGAGTTGCGCGGATCGATGACGATCTTCCCGATGTGCTCCGAGTCCTTGAGCCCCACGTTCGTCCACGAGCGCCCGCCGTCCACCGACTTGTACACGCCGTCGCCGTAGGCGACTGATCGCTGCGCATTGTTCTCGCCGGTACCGACCCAGATGACGTTCGGGTTGTTCGGGTCGATCACCACGTTCGCGACCGAATACGACGCTTCGCCATCGAACACCGGGCTCCACGTCGTCCCCGCATTCGTGGTCTTCCACAGGCCGCCGGACGAAATCGCCACGTACCAGACCTTTGGATCCACGGGGTGTACGGCGATGTCACCAACACGACCCGAAGTCAGCGCCGGACCAATCGATCGAAAACGGACCGCGTTATACGCCGTTGGGCCGCCGCCTTGTGGACGACTCGCGCTGTCGGCGGGAAGGCGCGTCGTATCCGGCCGCCCGGTTGGCGGCGTCGCTGCGCGCCTCGGTGGACGTTGGGCCGCGAGGGAAGCACTGGCGACCACGACAATAATCGCTGCACGAAGGACGGCGGAAGGCATCACGGCGGGCGATGGAAGGTGGGAGTGGTGACTCGGCGCACATGCACGCCGGTAGTCTCCGGAATACGCTCGAGTGGAAGTTAGGCTTGGGGCCGTGTTCCGTCACGACAGGCAGAGCTTTTGCCTTACTGGTGTTCATGCGATGGACACCTGGCGGTAGAAGCGGAAACCTCGAAGACCGGCGCGGACGCGGTGGCATGGGCGGACCGCTCGGAATCGGCGGTGGTCTCGTCACCTTGATCCTGGCGCTGATTTTTGGCCCGGGCATCCTGCAGGATGGCAGCGGCGATCCGACATCGACGTCCTACGGAGAAGTCGGATTGAGTCCTGCGGATTCGGCTGCCGAAGAACCGATGGTCCAGTTCGTCAGCTTTGTCCTCGACGACGCACAGGGAACGTGGCAGCAGAAGTTCCGCGACGCCGGGAGCAGCTATGCTCCGGCGAACCTGGTGTTATTCCGGGGCGGCACACCCACGGGCTGCGGCGTCGGCCAGTCGGCTATGGGGCCGTTTTACTGCCCGCTCGACCAGAAGGTCTATCTGGACCTCGACTTCTTCGCGGAGCTCGATCGCCGATTCGGCGCTCCGGGCGACATGGCGCAGGCATATGTCATCGCGCATGAGATCGGGCATCACGTCCAGCACCAGCTCGGAATGGATGAACGCGTCCGCCAGGCGCAGCGCGAGAATCCGGGGGCGGCCAATGAAATGTCCGTTCGCCTGGAACTCCAGGCCGACTGCTACGCCGGCGTGTGGGCGAATTCCGCAAACCAGCGTGGCAAGCTGGAAGGCGGCGACGTCCAGGAAGGACTCGGCGCCGCCAGCGCGGTTGGCGACGATCGCATCCAGCAGCGCACGCAGGGCCGCGTGAATGCGGAATCATTCACCCACGGCTCTGCGCAGCAGCGGTCGCAGTGGTTCATGCGCGGATTCGAGAACGGCAACCCGGACAGCTGCGACACCTTCCGGTAATAGCCTCGGCTGACGGCCTCGGCTGGCGGCCTCGGCTGACGGTCGCCGAGAGCCGAGAGCCGAGGGCCGAGGGCCGAGGGCCGAGGGCCGAGGGCTCTATCGCATCAGTAGCGGTATCGTACCGAGAATGAACAGAATGGCTGCCGCGATGTAGCCTTTACTGCGCGGCACATTACCCACGACCGCAATCCCGATCCCTATCAGTATGAGGGACCAGACGCTGAACAGCTCGAAGCTGCCCGCCAAACCGTAAAGCTTGGGATTCGACGCTTCAGCATCCATGAAGCGCGCGGGCGTTACAGCGAGATCGAACATCCCATTCTTCGTGGACGTGTCCATCAAGGCCACCTGAACCGTCGTCACGAACATCCCCACGAGACGCGGAATCCACGCGAGCGTCGTGATGAGTGCCGCCTGTCCGTAACTGATTCGCGCTCCCGCCACAAAGCGCGCCAGCAACCACGCGAACAGCGCCATCACAAGGATGATCAGCGGTGTACCGATGTATCCGAAGACCATGCCAGCCCCTTCCTGCATGCTCCGCGACTGTTCGAGCATCTCCGGAGTAATCCGCGGATTGTCGGCCATCATCTTCGCGGCCGTGCGGTCGGCCTCAGCGCCGAACATCTGGGTCATGTAGCCGCGATTGGCGAAGGCGAACGCTGCGGCAAGGAGGGACACCAGGAGCATGTGCAGGCCAAAGCCCTGCCGTGCTCGCCGCGCGAATACCTGCGACGGCGCGTGGAAGATGTCGATGAAGTCTTCGAACACCGACGCCTTGCTGTCGGCGGGAGGGGACGCGGACGGATCGTAGGACTGCGTGGGCGCTGCGCCGTTGCGTGTTTCCATGAGAACGTCCAGGTGGGAGGAGGAAACGCGCCCTATGATATCACCCCTTCACCCGTTCGCCAATCGGACAAATTCACGAATACGGCGTTCGTCGGTTTCCTCCCACGTGCCTTCGTCCTCCGGAAGTGCCTTGCGCAGGCGGATGTTCGCCTGCCCACCGGCCATTGCCGTACCCGCGGGCCTCGTTCCGCGCACATGTACCTCGCGCACGCCAGCGCGGTGCACGATCTCCTGCACGGTCTCTTCGCGTACGCCACCACCCGCCATGATCTCCATTTGTCCGGCCGCGCGCCGCACGAGCGCGTGGATTGCCGCAACTCCCTCGAGCGCGGACGGGGCGCCGCCTGACGTAAGCACGCGCGTGACCCCGGTTTGCATGAGGATCTCGAGGGCCTGGTCGCGATCCTGGGTCAGATCGAACGCGCGATGAAATGTGACCGGCAGGTCTCCTGCTGTTTCCACGAGGGTGCGTAGCTGGGCGGCGTCGACTCGCGCATCGCGCGTCAGCACCCCGACAACGACCCCATCGGCGCCGAGCATGCGCGCCGCCTCGATATCCAGACGCATCACGCTCATCTCGTCATAGGTGTACACGAAGCCGCCGCCGCGGGGTCGCACGATGACGAAGACGGGAATGTGCACTGCCGCCTTGACGGCGGACATCATTCCGGCGCTGGGGGTCGTTCCGCCATCAAACAGGTTGTCGCACAGCTCCAGGCGTCGCGCGCCGCCGCGTTCCGCCGCCAGGGCCGACGCGACGGAATCCACACAGGCTTCAACGAGAACTTTCTCGGTGTTTCCGGTCATGATGGCTGGATGGTAACACTAGCTTCAAGGCATCGCTTCTCCGACCAGACCATTACCGCATCCACCGATGTCTTCCTTGCTCGAGCAACTGCGCAACAACGGCACGAAAAACCTGGCGGACACCCTCGGCATCACGCTCGTTGAACTGACGAAAGAACGCGTCGTTGCCACGATGCCGGTGGACGACCGGACGCGTCAACCCTTCGGGATCCTGCACGGTGGTGCGTCCGTGGCGTTGGCAGAAACCGTCGCATCGCTGGCCGCCACGATGAATGCCGATCTCGAGACGTCATACGTCGTGGGACTGGAGATCAACGCCAATCACATCCGGGCCAAGCGCGATGGCGTCGTGACGGGTACCGCGACACCGATCCACGTGGGACGCAGCACGCAGGTCTGGGAGGTGAAGATCGTGGATGAGGATCAGCGTCTCATTTGCGCGTCGCGCTGTACGCTCGCCGTGGTGCCTCGCGAGCGGTCAGGCTGAGGAGAGCGCTCCGGCATGTTCGCGCATCCGGTCCGCCAGCTCGCCCCGCGATGACACCCCGAGTTTGCTGAAGATGTTCGCGACGTGCGTCGTCACGGTACGGGCCGAAATTCCCAGCATGCCGGCAATCTCCTTGTTGCTCTTCCGCTCGGCCACGAGCCGCGCGATGTCCGTTTCACGCTCCGTGAGCTTCGCGACGCGCCGGCCCGCACCGGTCCCTTCCTTCGCCGGAAGTCGCAGGCCGAGGTGCTTCATCATGTCGCGCGCGTAGCCCAGCTCGACGCGGGCGCCGATCCGGGCGCAGATCTCGTGGCTCCGTCGCAACTCGCGCACGCCTGCCTCCTGATCGCCGAGCCGGATGAGGACGTCCGCCA
>DASPMP010000021.1:0-22927 GCA_035626995.1 Gemmatimonadaceae bacterium | reverse complement strand
TGGCATCGGCGATTGCGAGGACAGCGGAATTCGCTGGATGCTCGGCGGCGGCATCGGTGTGTGGAATCCGCTGACGAGCATCTCTGCATCACTCGGCGTGAATCATGTGTTCTTCGAGAACTCGCGTCCGGTGTTCGGAGTCAACGTGCAGATTGGCGGCAAATAGAGGATTCAGTGAAAATCATGACTCTTCGCGTACTCGGCGCCGAGTTCCGCCTGGAGTCCGCGGAATTTGTCCGCGCGCACGTTGACAACTCCCTGCTCGATCTGGAGCACGCCGCGGACGAGTAACAGCGGAGTCGTCGAGATGAGCAATGCCTGATGCTCGAATCGTTTCGGGGTGATGACGACGTTTACCATCCCGGTCTCGTCCTCGAGCGTCAGGAACACGAACCCTTTTGCCGTGCCAGGGCGCTGCCGGCAGATGACCAGCCCTGCCACCGCGACGCGATCGCCATCCTTCGCGGTTTTCGCGAGCTCGGCGGCGGAGACTACGCCATTTGGTGACAGGTAGCGTCGCAGGTGCAGCATGGGATGGCCGTTGAGCGAGACGCCGGTCATGCGATAGTCCGCTTCGGTGAGCTCCCCCGGAGTCATGGCGGGAATGGGGGAACTGCTGGCTTTGCCGGAGAGCCGGCCCTTCATGCGTCGCGGCGCCAGCGGCCCGGCATCCCCACGCGCGGCGTCGAGCACTTTCCAGAGCGCCGTGCGACGTTTTTCGAGATCAGGTTCCTCGAGGAAACCATCAAACGCGCCAGCCATGGTGAGATGGCGCAGCACGCGTTTGTCAAACCGGGTGCGCTCCACGAAATCCTCGATGGACTCGAACCGCCCCGCGGCGCGTGCGCGCTCGTAGGTCTCCTGCGTTTTCGGTCCCAGGCCGTTGACGAGCCGGATGCCGAGGCGGAGATATGGCGGCTTCTGGTTCTCGGCCCTCGACCGCTGCAGCGTGTGATCCCACCGCGAATGCCGGATGTCAATCGGCAGCACACGCACGCCATGCCGCTTCGCGTCCTCGATGATCGTTCCGGGGGCGTAGAATCCCATGGGCTGCGCGTTGAGGATCGCCGCCGTGAATTCCGGTGCGTAGTAGTGCTTCAGGTACGCGGACGCGTAGACGAGCAGTGCGAAGCTTGCCGCATGTGATTCCGGAAATCCGTAGTCCGCGAATGCATTGATCTGGTTGTAGATCCGCATCGCGATTTCCTTCGGGATCCCGTTCGCCGCCATGCCGTCGATGAGCTTCTGGCAGATGGCCGACATGCGTTCCCGGCTGCGCTTGTGTCCCATCGCTTTTCGCAACAGGTCGGATTCTCCTGGCGTGAATCCCGCGCAGGCCACTGCCACCTGCATGCCCTGCTCCTGAAACAGCGGCACGCCCATCGTGCGCTTGAGGATGGGTTCCAGCGCCGGATGCGGATACGTCACTTCCTCCAGTCCTGCGCGCCGGCGCAGGTAGGGGTGCACCATGTCCCCCTGAATGGGACCCGGGCGGATGATCGCCACTTCGACGACGAGGTCGTAGAAGCACCGTGGCTTCAGGCGAGGAAGGGTGTTCATCTGCGCCCGGCTCTCGACCTGGAAGACGCCGATTGTGTCCGCCGCGCACAAGTCGTCGTACACGTTCTGGTCGGTCATGTCGAGCTGCGCCAGGTCGATCGTGATGCCACGCGTCTGTCGCACATAGGTGATGCATTTCTGGAGCAGCGTGAGCATGCCGAGGCCGAGGCAGTCGATCTTCACCAGTCCGACGGGATCCAGGTCGTCCTTTTCCCACTGGATCACCGTCCGGTCCTTCATGGACGCCGGCTCGATGGGAACGATCGTGGATAACGGCTCTTCGGTGAGGACGAACCCGCCGACGTGAATCGAGCGATGTCGCGGCAGCTGGTGCAGCCCCTCGACGAGATCGGGAAGCACACGCACGCGCTTGTCCTGGGGATCCAGTCCTGCACGCTCGAGAATCCCGCTCGACGACTGCGTCTCGCGAAACGCCGTCGTGGGATTGCGACGTTCATTGTGTGTCAGCTTTGCATGCGGGTCTTCCCAGTAATTCAGCTTTGTATCGTGGGCCGCCTCGCTTCCCGATGGCTCGTAACCCGCGGCTGGCATCGGTCGGTGCCACGACGTCAGTGACTGCTGCGTGGGATCGACCCACTTTGGTCCGGAAGAGCGTGCCGCGGCTTTGACCTCACGCGCCCGGGTGTTCGCCTCGGTGCCTCCCATCATCTGTTGTCCCAGGGCACGCGCCATCACGGTATTCACCTCCTGCGCGGCGCTCTCGGCATCCTGCGCGGTTTCAGCGTCTGGCTTGCCGCGCAGCGCGTCGGCAGTCGCGCGTGCAGAAAAGCGATCCGACAGCGTCGCCAGCCGGTCGGCCTGTTCGACCGAGAAGCCGAGGACACGCGCCGCGTCGCGGACGGCGCTGCGCCCGCGCCACGTGATCTGCTCGCACACCATGGCGGCGTGCTCGCGGCCGTATTTGTCGTAGACGTACTGCAGGACGTGCTCGCGCTCCTCATGCGCGAAGTCCACGTCGATATCGGGCGCTTCCTTGCGATCTTCGCTGAGGAAGCGTTCGAAGAGCAGGCCGAGCTTGATGGGATCGACGGCGGTGATCCCCAGGCAGAAGCACACGGCCGAATTGGCCGCCGACCCCCGTCCCTGGCAGAGAATGCCACGGCGGCGCGCGAACCGCACGATATCCCAGACGATGAGAAAAAAACCGGCAAGGCCGAGCTTCCGGATGAGGTCGAGCTCGTGGCGCAGCTGCGCATCATGCTTCGGCGTTCGTTGCGCCGACCCGGCTTCCGTGTCGGCGGACGGTGGTCCCCAGCGTTCGTCCGCGCCTTGGGCGACGAGGCGCTCGAGATATTCGTCGGCGGAGACCCCCGGTGGCAGCGGAAACGCGGGAAGCGTCGGCGACAGCTGGTCCATGCGGAACGTGCAGCGCTCGGCGATCATCAGCGTATTGCGAATGCCGTCCGGCGCATGCTGCCAGCGTCGCGCCATCTGCGCCGCACTCTTCAGGTACCACTCGGCGTTTGGTCGCAGGCGCGTCCCCATGTCATCCAGGGTGCGCTGGTGCCTGAGGCAGGCGAGGACGTCGTGCACGATGCGGTCGCGTGCGCGGGCGTAGTGCACGTCATTCGTCACCACCCATGGGATGTCGAGCGCGCGCGCGATATCGATGAGATGGCGGGTGGTGTCGCGTTCCTCCGGGAGCCCATGGTCCCAGCATTCGATGGCGACGCGGCGATCAAAGATGTCCAGCAGCGTGGCGGTGGCTTCGCAGGCGGCATCCATCTCGCCGGTAGCGACAAGCGCGGGTACCCATCCCCGCGGGCATCCGGTGAGCGCGAACAGCCCCGAGGCATGACGGGCCACGGTGTCCAGGTCCACGCACGGCTCGCCGCGCGACTGCTGCATGCGAGCAAGCGTGATCAGTGTGGAGAGGTTGCCGTAGCCCTCGCGCGTCTCGGCGAGCAGCACCAGGTGGTGGGTGGAATGCGATCCTGCACGCGCCTGTGCGATCGGGGAACCGGAAATCGTGATCTCCGCCCCGATGATCGCGCCGATTCCATGTTCCGTGGCGGCCTGGGCGAACCGGACAGCGCCTCCCAGCTCATCGTGATCGGTGAGCGCGAGGGCAGGGTACCCCAGCTCCTTCGCACGTTCGACGAGGGTTTCGGGAAGCGCAGCGCCATCGAGCATCGAGAACGCCGAATGACAGTGCAATTCCACATACGACGGACCGCGCGTCATGGCTCGGGTCAGTCGTACCATCCCTGGAGCCACCACCCGGCAGCATCACGGTAGAGCATCAGGTCACCGGATTCCTGGGCGCTTTCGCAGCGCCAGTAATCGCGGCTGAAGCCATCGTTCCACCAGTCGCCCGACATCCGTTCCGGCCCGACCGCGCTCGCAATGGCGAGCGTGCGACCGCGCCAGTGAATCCGGCGAGGCGCGGAGTCACGATCCACCTCGACTTTTTCCGGGGATTCCAGCAGGCGCAGCATCGATGTCGCGGTGTCGGTCGGCGCGTGGTTGGTGACGAGGGCAGTGCTCGGTGTGGTGCGCTCGCTGGAGTGCATCCCATACGACACGGAACGCGCGACGCCTGACGCGCCGTCTCCATCCTCATGCCAGGCGCCGGTGCGTTCCGGCGCGTATGCATCGCGCGACTCCGGCCGGACCACCACATCAGGCCCGAGTTCCGCGCGCACGCGCTCGAGAGCCGCGTCGGCAGCGCCAGGATCCTTCCAGCTGGTATTGAGAAGGTTGCCCTGCTCGCCGGCCAGCGGTGCGGTGAGGAGCACGGCGACGCGGACCGCGGTCACAGGTGCTGTGAGGGGCCAGCGGGCGAGCAATCCCCGACAGCGCTCGAAGAGCGGTACCGGGCGCGCGAGCGCGCGCGGCAGGCGAATCTCCCGCGTGATGGTGTGCGCCGGCGCATTTGGCAATGCGCCACGCGCATCGTCGAGGGTCAACGTGATGGCCATCGACGCCATCGCGCGTCCCTGGGACACGAGCTGGCCCACGAGATTCTCAATGGCAGGGCGCACCAGAAACAGCACCGGTTCCATCGTGGCCGCGGGCGCCGGCAATTCCATCTCGGCATACGGCTGGTCGGCGATGCGTGCCAGCACTGGTCGCCTGGGATCTTCCCCGTGCGACAGTCGCCAGGCGGTGAGTCCTTCATCGCCCCATCGCTGTTCGACGTCACCCGCGGGCAATGTGGCAAACTGGCCCACGGTGCGAATGCCCAGCGCGTGCAGCGCATCGCGCATTTCCGGGTCCATGGGCAGCAGCGTGAGCGGCGCCGAGGCGAGATAGGCGGCATCGCCTCCCGGGCGGACGATGGTGATGAGCTTGCGGCGCCCCGCGTCGCGGTCGAATGACGCGCCCGCCCACGTCGCCGCGCGCGCGGCCACGCAGGTGTCCGCGATCGCGACGCGAGCCTGCGGATGCCATGTCTGCGCGAGCGCAAGCAGTGCCTGCGCGAATGCGCGTTCGCCACCGCCGCCCGCGCTGGGTCCGCCCAGCGCAAATCCGGACGCGGCAATCCACCACATTCCCGGCGCCCCGGAGACCGGCGACACCTGGGGACTGACCTGAACGAATGCCGCTGTTGCGGCGGTGATGGCGGTGTGGATCGCAACGTCATCCCACGTCAGCACCTCGAGTGAGGTACACAACGCCCGTCCTTCGGACAGGGTCATTCCTGCGCGCACGCCATGCCGCGCGGCCGCGGCGCTCACGCTGCGGAGACGAGGCCGGTTCGGTGCGCCATCGGTGAGAACGAGCGGGGAATCGTCCCAGTGCCGCTGGCGGTGACTGCTGCAGGTTTCCGCATGCCGTCGGTCGCCTGCGGCCGGCCCATCAACAGTGCTGCAACATCCCCCGGTCGTGTCCTCCATAGGAAGGAGTAGCTGCTCGCCGGCCGCGCCCGTTTTTCCCAGACGATGTGCGCGCTGCACCGCGCCGATCGGGAATCTCGGGATGCGAACACAAGCGACGCGCCACTCCGTATGCACAACTCACCTCCACGACTTGTTGATGACGACCAGCGGTTCCGCGGACTTCCGCGCCCTTTTCGATGGCGATGCGCAACCGTTGTCGTCGTCGGCTCACGCGTAATCGCACCGCGCCGCCCAGGCGGGTCGCGCTCGCATCGCCGGCGCTGACCGTCACGAATGCGGCGTCTGATTCACGCGCGAGTCCCATGAGCCGCACCGACACGGCGCGTGAGATCGGAGGCGCGGAGTCGAGCACGACGAGCGAGAACCCCGCGCTGCGCAACAGGACGTCCGCGCACCACGCCGCCTTCGCGATGTCCTTCGGGCGCACAATCCAGAAACCAGTCGCAGAGAGATCGGCCCAGTCGCGGGGCGCCAGCGTCCGCGATGCATCGATGTACGCCACCCATTCGCCACGACCCAACGTCGCCCGCACGACCTCGCGCATCAGCGTCAACCGGCCTGTGGGACCGACGACTTCCGTGAGGCGACCGCGTGGCAATCCACGTGACGCAAGCGCCCGATCGAGCGCATCCAATCCCGTCGGCATTCCCGGCGCGACCGGCAGCGGTGCCGGCAGCAACGCGCGCAGCGTTTCGAGTTGGGAATCGCGGCGAAGAGCAATAGCCATGGCAGCAGCAGTTCATCTCAAGAGGCGTACCGAAGAAACACCAAAAACATGCTGCCGCAAAAGCAAACCGTCAACGGTTATTCGTTGACGGCTTTATCCACAGATTTTCAACACACTATTAAGTCAGAATTCAAGCACCAACTGCTCTGTTCCTGCGCTTTCTGCTTCATTCTCCTCGTCTTCGTCATCCTCACGACCGAACGGGACTCCATACCGCGCACAAACCTTCGTGAAATACCTGTGCAGTCCTTCGCGATACCGATCGCCCGCGTGATGGCTGTGCGCATACGTCGACCGGTACCGCGACGCCAACGCCGGAAACTCTTTCTCGATGAAGGGCAGATACCGCTGTCGAGCGGCAGACCGCAACCGCAGCGCGCACGCATTCAGGTACGTGGCGCCCGCCTCGGAGACGGCCTTGATCAACGGCTCCAGCTGGTCGGGGCGATCCGTAATGCCCGGGAGCACCGGCATCACGTTGATGCCCGCCTCGATGCCGTGTTCCCGCAACCTCGCCAGGGCCCGCAATCGCGACTCGGGCGTCGGCGCCCTCGGCTCGAGCCGACGCGCCAGCTCACGATCGATGGTAATGAGGGAGATGTGGACGCTGATCGTGTTGTGGCGCGAGATGCGACGCAGGAGATCGATGTCGCGCGTGACCAGCGGACTTTTCGTGATGATCCAGGCACGCAGCCCCTCGTGCTCGGCGAGCACTTCGAGCACACCACGGGTGATCCGGAATTTCCGCTCGGCTGGTTGATACGGATCGGTGGCGGTGCCGATGCCGATCCCCTCACCCTTGAGGAGGTTGAGATGCTTGTCCGAGCCGTGTCGCAATGTGCGCCGCAATACTTCGGCGGCGTTCTCTTTCACGAAGATCTGCCGCTCGAATGCAAGCCAGGGCGGGAGACTCTCAAAGGCATCGCGCAGGACCCGTTGTTCCGGATGCGCCGTGACCGAGCGCTCGATCATGTAACGATGAGCGTATCTCGCATAGCAGTATGCGCAGCCAAACGCGCAGCCCACGTACGGATTGATCGACCAGAAACCCATCCCCGTGACATCCGTACCATTCAGCACCGAACGCGGGCGCGTTCCGTAATACCGGATGTCCTTCTGCTCTCCGATCACCGGCAGGGCAGCGCGAGTAAAGGCCTTTTCGGCACGAGCATCGAACAGCGAACCAACCTGCATGATCTTGAGCTAACCGAACAGAAACCGAAATGCAACTCCGGGGTTAGCCCAGCAGGCAGTCTCCCTGTAGTATCCGCCTCAACTCATGCAAACCAAACTTTCCGATCTTGAAATCCGGCGCAGCCTGACCGCCCTTCCGGGCTGGTCCCGCAAGGGCGAGACGCTGACCAAGACCTACAGCTTTGCCCGCTTTGCCGACGGCATCAAGTTCGTCCAGCAGGTGGCGGCAGTCGCAGACGGGATGAATCATCACCCGGACATCGACATCCGGTACACAAACATCACCTTCTCGCTGTCGACGCACGACGCGGGAGGCGTCACGCAACGCGATTTCGATCTTGCCAAAGCAATCGAAACGGCCGCGGGATTCGAGCAGAAGAATCCGGCGTAACGAGATCCCAGATGCACCACGGGCGCGCCGCAGCGATGCGACGCGCCCGTCGTGTTTTCACGCAGTGCTCAGCTGCGACGACCGCCAAGAAGTCGCAGGATCGCGAGGAACATGTTCAGCAGGTCCAGGTAGATCGAGATCGCCGCCGGAACGTAGTCGTCCGGACCGTAGCGATTCGTTCGAAGGATGCGCCACGTGTCGAACACCAGTAGTCCGCCGAACACGAACACCGTGCCGGCAGCAAGCCAGAGCGACGCCGTTTCATTCCTGAACCACATGTTGAGCAGCGACGTCACGATGAGCACCACAACGCCGATCATGAAGAAGCCGCCCCACGCACTGAAGTCACGCCGGCTGAAGGCAGCGTACAGCGTCAGCACGCCGAAAGTCGCCAGCGTCAGCAGGCCGGCCTGCGGCACGATGCCCGGTTGCTGCGCGCTGTAATAAACCAGCAAGGGCGCCATCCACACACCGGCGATGAACGTCGCGAGGAACGTCATCGCGAGGTTCAGCGGGAACGTCCGGTGGAGGAACTGCGCACCGAACAGTGCTCCGAAGAAGAGCAGAAAGGTGATGAAAGGGTGGGCCGCGCTCTGGGCCAGGAGTGCCGGCTGCGACAACGCCACCGCGACGCCGATCATCGTGACGATGACTCCGGCGAAAACGACGCCGTAGGTACGCCGGACGAGTGTCGCGCGCTCCGCCCCGGTTCGTGCGGCCGGGATCGCGCCAGCCTGTGCGTTGAACGGTACGGTCACTGAAGAGCTCCGTTGGGTGTGAGGTCCGAGGGAATCCTACTCAAACAAACGGTCATCGACCCCGGAAGTCACGGGCGAGCCTGGGCCCTCGGCTCTCGGCCAGCAGCGGCTTAACGACGTCGCAGCTCCACGTTGCCATTCACGGTCGACAAGCGGAGTCGCGGCCCACCCTTGCCGAGCGTCGCACGCAGCCGGCGCGGGTCGATGCGACCACTGATGGTCACGGGATAATCGCTCAAGAACCGGCCATTGACCGTGCGGAGATCGACTTCGGCGTTGAGGTCATCCGCAAAGCTGACGATCACCGAGCCATTCGTCGTCGTGAAGGTCATGTCCGATTTCATGTCGAAATTCCCCATGATCGCCCGCACGCTGCCATTGGTCGTGCTTGCGTTCACGGGACCGCTGGACGTCGTCACCGTGACGGAACCATTCGTGGTCGAGGCGTCCACTTCGGCGGTGACGTCGCGTACCCGAACTTCGCCATTCGTGCTGTAGGCGCCCACCTTTACGCCCGCAGGGACCCGGACATGAAAGGCGACGACGACTTCGTTGCCGTGGCGTCCGTCGGTGCGGCTGCGATAGCCGGTTTCATCGCAGTTGGCGTTGTCTCCCCACAACGCGCACACGAGAACGTCCTGCTCGCCGGCGCCAGACTTCTTCACCTCGAATCGCACGTATTCGGGATCGCCGCGACGGGTCGTCCGCGTTGCCGTCACTTCCACGCGATCGGTCGTGGACGCCGAGACGTCCACGGTTCCATTCATGTTCCGGATGGTGATCCAGCGTCCATTCGGGATGCGACCCGACCAGGTGAACGCGTCGGGTTCGGTCCGTCGCTGCGCTTCCAGGGATCCCGCGACGACGGGCGCGAGGAGCGCCAGAGCGAGGACGAGACGAGTCACAGTCTTCATCCTACTGTTTGATGCTGCGAAGGCTGACATCACCACTTACAGTGGTCACGCGCAGTTCACGGCCCCCCTTTCCGATCCGGGCACTCAGGCTGCTGCGGCTCACGCGTCCATTAAGCGTCAGCGGGAAGTCGGAATTCAGTTCACCGCTCACGCTGCGCATGCTCACGTCCGCATCGAGCGACGGCGGCAGGTCTACGATGACGTCGCCGCTCACCGACGTAAACCGGAGGTCACCGTCGCCCGTGAGCGCAGTGATGGCGACGTCCACGTCGCCGCTGACGCTCGAGCCGCGAATCGACGCGGCGCGCAGCCCGGTCATGCGGACATTGCCACTCACCGAGCCGCCGCGCACCGATGCGCCATTCGCATCCGTGACGGTGACGTTACCGCTGACGGAATTGGCGCTGACGCTCAAGCCCCGCGGGACCTTCACGACGATATCGATGGACACGCGATCATAATCGTCGTCATCCCGTCCCCGGCGCCGGTTGCGTTCGACGCGGTAGCCGTCCTCGTCGCAGCGCATGTCTGCATCCCGGTACATCGCGCAAACGATGATTCCGTCGGTCACTTCGACGACTTCGAGGGTTACGTCCGCGAAATATCGCGACGGCCCGCGCTTGATGCCGACGACTTCCACGCGGTCGTTCGTCGACGGCGACACGGTGACGTCGCCCGCGATGTTGTGCAGCCGGACGGCACTGCCCGAGCCCAGCGCCTTTTCCCAGCGAAAGTCTGCGGCGGCGGTGGTCTGCTGCGCGGCGGCGGGGACGGCCGCGATCAATGCGATGACGAGTGCGCGTGCGGTCATGGATCCTCAGCGATCGGTGGAGGCGCGTGGACGGGTACGGACGGTGATGTCGCCACTGAAGCTCTCGGCACTGAGCCGGGCGTCGCCCTTGCCGATCTCGAAGGTGAACCGGTTGATGCCGTGTTCACCGGGCTTCAGCGTGATGGGAAAGTCGCTTTCGATGGATCCCGAATAGGTCGCCACACTCAGCAGCGCACCGGTGGACTGCGGGATGGTCAGGTGCACGTTGCCCGCATGCGATCCCAATTCGTAGCGCGCACTGGCATCGACCGCGCCGTCATAGACGAGATCTCCGCTGGTGCTCTTCACTCGGACGTAGCGCGAGATCGCGTTGCGCACCGTGATGTCGCCGCTGATGGACGACGCGTCCACGTCGCCGCGCACATCAGTCAGCGTCACGTCGCCGTTGTAGCTCCCGGCTTCGACGTTGCCGGCCAGGGCGCGCGCGGATATATCGCCGGACATCGTCCGAAGGTCGATGGTTTCCGCCACGTCCTCGACGGTGAGGTCACCGCTCTGTGTGGAGGCGTCCACCGCGGCCTTTGTCCCAACGATCGTGATGTCGCCACTCGTGGTGCGCGCGCTCACGCGCACCCCGACGGGCACGGTTACCTCGTACCGCACGTCGCTTCCGCGACCGCGCGTCAGCTCGAGCGTAAGTCGGGCAGGCGTCGCATCCAGGCGCACCACGCCGCGCTCGGCGCGGGCACGGACCCGCACGCGATCCTGATTCCAGCTATCAAGCACGATCTCTCCGCCCCCCGCAGACAGCACGACGGTTCCGCGCCGGTCGAAAGTGACGGTCGTATCCAGCCGGGACTCAAATTCCGCCTGGCGCCGCGTCTGCTGCGCGTCCATCGGCGCTGCGAGCGCCGCCAGGAGCACCAATCCCGCGGTCAACGCACCATGCATGGTCAATGACCTCATGTGCGACTCGGCAGCACCGCCGCAGTCCGCATCAACTCCACCTTTGTCTGGAGCGACTGGTTCAGGGATTCGATCAGGAAACGACTGGCGGGGTCCCGCACGATGGCGGCCTTTGATTCAGCGATGGCCGTATCGATGACCGCGAGATTCCGCTCGATGATGGCGACGGTGACGGGATCCAGCTGGTCGCGTCGACCGTCCATCAGTCGCCGAAGACGCGTGATCTCCCGGTCGTAGTCGGCCGTCAGAGTGGCAACCGCGAGCTGAACTTCCGGTACGCGGCCCGGTCCCGACACCGGCGTCGCTGGCGCTGCCGTGTTGTTCGCATCGCGGCTGGCGACGCGCGTTGCCGGGGTGCGCGGCGCCGCGGCATCACCCGCGGGCGTGGACTCGGGCGGCTCAACGTCCGGCGCGGTGGCGACCGGCTGGAACGACGGAACCGCCGGCTGCTCCGCGACGCGCGTGGCGCGCATGACTCCGGACAGGTGGCCAACGGCTGCGGCGCCCGTGAGCGAGGCCGCAAGCAGCGCCCCCTTCATCCACGAACGCATCCTCGTGCCGGACACCGGGCGCGCGGCACTTCCGCCGATTGCGACCACGGGCGTCTCGATGCGTTCAGCAATGCCCGACCACAGGTCACGCGACGGCTTGAGGATGGGGAGGTTGGCCGCGTCGATGCGCAACTTGCGCATGTCGGCCAGCACCGGCCCGCAATCGCCGCAGGTCACTGCATGGTGCTCGACCGCGAGTCGCGTGACATCGTCGGTCTCGTGCTCCAGATAATCCATCAGGCGATCCATGAACAGATCGCAATTCATCGTAACGCTCATTTGTTCAACGCCTCCCGCAGCAGATGCCGGGCCCGGTGCAACTGTGCCTTCGTCGCTCCGGTGGTTACGCCGAGCATCTCCGCAATCTCCTCGTGTTTATAGCCTTCGACGTCGTGCAGGGTGAACACCCGTCGTGCGCCTGGGGGCAATCGGGTGATCGCCTTTTCGAGATCGAGCAGATCGCCCGGCGGCAGTGGCATGCCCACGACACCGACGAAGCCGTCCATCCCGGTCTCCTGGTCTTCCTCCTCGAACCGGGTGCGCCGCCGCCCTTCGCTCTTGCGATCGTTGAGGACGACGTTCACCGCGAGCCGATGCAGCCAGGTCGCGAACGACGAATCGCCGCGAAACAGCTGCAACTTTTCCCACGCGCGAACGAAGACATCCTGTGTCAGCTCCTCCGCGCGCGTCCGATCAATGACCATCCGCGCACAGAGTGAAAAGACCCGATCCACGTGCTTCCGGTACAGACGTTCGAACGCCTGCCGATCGCCAGCCGCGGCACGGGCCGCGTCAGCATCGAGTCGATGACTACCGGAAGGGGTGGTTGCTTCGAGGATCGCCACTGCGGCCATGAATACGTCGGGTCTCCGTTCGTGCACAGGAGTAGATACCCGACAGGAGTGGAAGGTTGGAAGAAATTACGACTGCAACTGATGTTTGTTTCTGTCCGCCTGGAGCTGGCTGAGCAAGGTCGGAAGGTCCGCGATCCGCTCCAGATAGTGGCTGGGGTCACTGGCGACGAGATCCTCGCACGTAAATGGCCCCCAGAGCGCCGCGATCGTCGTCACTCCAGCGGCGCGACCCGCGTGCATGTCGTGGATGCTATCGCCGACGAATACCGCGTCCGCTGGCTGGTACTGGAGCCGCTCCAGTGCCATGTGCACAGGTTCCGGATCCGGTTTGTGTCTCAAGCAGCTGTCACAGCCGATGATCACGTCGAAATGTGATCCGAGCCCCACGTGCTCCAGCCCGCGCTGCGCGAGCCAGCCGGCCTTGCTCGTCACAATGGCAACAGGATGTCCCGCAGCCCGGATGTGATCGACCGTTTCCACCACCGCGTCATAGCAGCGCACCAGGCGGTCGTGGTGCTGTAGCTGATACTCGCGATATCGGGCAATCAGGGCCTCGACCCGCGATTCATCGCTTTCATAGCGCCGGAACATGTTGACGAGCGGAATACCCACGCCCGTGAGCCACTCAGCGTCCGACGGCACATACCCCTGCCGCTCGCGAAACGCGTAACGCGCGGAATTGAGGATCAACTCGATGGAGTCGATGAGGGTGCCATCAAGGTCGAACAGGACAGCCAGTGGCCGCTCAGAACTCAGTGACATACCTCAATTTAAGTCTGTGCAATAGCTGCGTCCGCTTTATTGGTCATTGCCAGCCTCATGTTCTGATTACAGAATTCTTCCGTACTCGTCTTTAGGACGAGTCGCGCGTGAGTGCTCGCGCTCCCTCCTCCCAGCGCCTCCCCCCCCCGGATGCTGACCCCCCTTCTCGCGTTGACACTGCACGTCGTGATCGCTGCTGACACCGCTCCTGTGGTGCTGGCAAGCGCGTCTGCCAAGACGGAGACGACCGCATCGGTCGCGCCGAGCAAGCCGGCGCGACGGTTGACGCCGTTGGAGTCTGCCCTGTCGCGGAAGAAGACCTTCAGCGCCGACAGCATGGTGCTGGACAAGAGTGAGCGGCGCTTGACGATGTACTATCGAGGCACGCCCGTGCGGACGTTCGATGTCGCGCTGGGGAAGAATCCCGTTGGTGCCAAGGTTCGGCGAGGTGATGGGAAGACGCCGGAAGGGGTGTACTTCATCGAGGGACGGAATCCGCAGAGCAAGTACCACCTGTCATTGCGCATCTCGTACCCTGCAAAGAAAGACCGTGCTCGCGCCGCCATGCGCGGTGTATCGGCGGGCGGCGACATCATGATTCACGGCCTCCCCCCTGCCTTTTCGGATGTCGGCGCGCTTCATCGCCAGCAGGACTGGACGGAAGGGTGCATCGCCGTCACGAATGAGGAAATCGAGGAGCTCTGGCGCGCCGTACCGAATGGTGCGCGCATCCTCATCAAGCCCTAGTGTCCGCGCGCGAGGGGAGTGATCCTCGCCCCGTAAGCGCCGACCTTGCGGCGCTGCCCGCCGAATTGCGCGCGCAGTCGCTGTCCCAGACACAGATCATCCTGCCGTTCGCGGCGGCGACCGTCGCGCTCGAGACACTCACCGGCGCCGGCTTTCGGATTGACCGGTGGGAAGGCTGGGTCAAGATGCGCGACGGCGGCCGCGCCCGATCCCTTGCCTTTGGTGGATCCTTCGCGCTTCCGCGCGACCCAGCACGCGCCGCCGACGTGGCGTCGCAGGGGATGACTCGCGCGCGCGAGCGATGGCAGCGCGACCCGGAATATCCGGGTGCGGAGCTGTACTTCGCGCTGGCGTTCAGCCGCGCCGATGCGGCTACTTGAAGATCCCGAAGTTCCCGAGGAGCCACCACAGCAGGATGAAGATCAGGACGGTGCTGAAGCATCCGCCGCCGAGCTTCTTGGCGCCGTAACCGGCTGCGAGACCACGAAGAAGTTTGCTCATGATGGTAGCCGAGCGGAGGCAAATGTCGTGCACAACCCGCTACATTGCTGCAACACCAACCAGGTACTCACATGGGCAAGGGCGACAAGCGTTCCAAGAAAGGAAAGATTTTCCGCGGCAGCTATGGCAAGCGCCGGCCGCGTAAGCTGACGAAAACGAAAGCGAAGACAGCGCCGAAGCGCGCCTAAATTCGATTTGCGCGCAGGCGGTCGAGCGCGTAAAAGGTCCCGCGCCATTCGATGCCGCGCCGCCGCAGCGTACGGAATACCGCCGCTGTGAGAATGGACACAAACAGCACGGCAGCGACAGGATAAAGGATCGCCAGCCAGGGGCGTGTTCGCCCGACGAATGCGCCTCCGGCATAGGCGACGATCTGCGCCACTACCGCCGTCAGGTAGAGCCAGCGTTCGGCACCGCTGGTGATCCAGGCCGCGATAAAAGGCCAGATACATAGCACCACGTTTCCTGCGACCGCGCCAATGGTGAGGAGCAGGCTGTAGTGCATTCCGGCGAACGCGTTCTTCCGAAACCCGCGCGCCAGCTCGCCGAGCGTCTGGTACCATTCGACGGCCACAGTGCCGTCGGCCGTCGCGAGCAGCTGACGGTGACCATGCCGCTTCAGGAGCTTCCCGAGCATGATGTCGTCGTCCGGCCGGAGCGCGATACGGGCGAAACCGTCGACGGCGTGAAATGCTGACGCGCGCACCATGTTGAAGGCGCCGATCCCGATGAAGGCAGTGCTCTTCGGGTCCTGTGCGCGCCACGGTTTGAGGTACAGCAGGAACCACATCATGAAGTAGTTCACGACAAGGGCCAGCGGCCATGTCGGGAGCCGCATGTCGGGAGCGACCGCGAGATGGTCGATTCGCAGGGTTGTCATGAGCCTGGAGGCACGCGCGATCGCGTCGGGTGCCATGACCACGTCACCGTCCGCGAAGATGAGCAGCTCCGCGCCCGCGGCGCGCGCGCCAAGCTGCATCGCATGATTTTTCCCAAGCCATCCGTCGGGGAGCGCGTCCACGTGCACCACGCGCAGGCGTGGCTCTTCGCGGGCCAGATCATCGAGGATGGTTCCGGTGGCGTCGGTCGATCGATCGTTGACGACGATGACTTCGAGAGCGGGATACGTCTGGCTCAGCAACGAGGAGACCGATGCGCGGATGTGGCGCTCTTCGTCCCGTGCGGCAACAATGACGGCGGTGGCCAGACCGTCAGATGCTGGCGGCACGTCACGAAGTGACGGGATGCTGAGATGGCCCCAGACGAGCTGGACGACGATTACCACAGCAGCCAGCGCAACCCCGGCGGCGAGTACCAGTCGGACCGTCTCCACCCTGAACATGATAGCGTCATGCCGTGGACAGCCGCGTCCCGGAGAGGCATGTTGGGGGCGTTCCCTGAGCCCAGCACGGAGACAGCCATGCCAGTGTCACGTCGCATATTCGTCAAGACGGCAAGCGTTGGTGGAATCGGCGCTCTGACCGCACCTCTCATCGCCGCCCGCGGCAGCGAGGCGATGCGCGAAGAGTCGGAGGTGGGACGCTGGGCATCGGTGGCTGGGGAGTTCGCCGCGGACAGCCGCGGGGCATTGCGCCGCGCCGCGCCCGCGGCCATCCGACTCGACAGCAATGAAAATCCCAACGGGCCGGGCAAGACGGCACTGGACGCTGTGCGGGCCATGTTCGCCGAGGCTCCCCGCTATCCCGATGTCCCCATTCTCGAGTTGACGCAGAAGATCGCGACGCATTTCAAGGTCGCTCCCGAGAATGTCCTCGTCGGCTGCGGGTCGGGTGAGATCCTGCGCATGGCGTCGTTCGCGTTCACGTCACCCGAGCGCGCCCTGGTCACGGGGCTCCCGTCGTTCGAGGATCCCGTCCGCCACTCGGAGCTGGTGCGCGCGCCGATTCGTGCGGTGCCGGTGGATGCATCGCTGCGGCTGGACCTTGGACGCATGCTCGACCAGACGACGGGCGCTGGCCTGGTGTTCCTCTGCAACCCGAACAATCCGACAGCTACGGTGCACGGAGCGTCCGCCGTGCGCGATTTCATCGCTGAAACGAACCGTCGTTCCCCGGACACCACTATCCTCGTCGACGAGGCATACCACGAGTATGTGAACGACGCGTCGTACGCGACCGCGATGCCCATTGCCCTCGCGAATCCGCGCGTCGTCGTCGTTCGCACCTTCTCGAAGGTGTTCGGCATGGCGGGACTGCGCGTTGGCTTCGCCATCGGCCAGCCGGCGACCATCGCGGCAATGCGGAAGCATCGGCTTCCGAACAACATCAACGTGCTGGCAGCGGCCGCCGCCATGGCCACGCTCAACGATGCCGCGCATCTGGACGCAGAGCGCGGGCTGAATGAGGCAGCGCGAGAATACACACGCCGGTCGCTGGGCAGCATGGGGTTCAATGCGCCTGCATCGCACACGAATTTCATCATGGTGCCCATCGGTCGTGACTCACGAGCATTTCGGGACGCGTGCGCCAAGCACGGGATACTCGTCGGGCGTCCATTCCCACCCCTGGAGACCCACGCGCGGATTTCGATCGGGACCATGGACGAAATGCGGCGTGCCATGGATGTCTTCAAGCTGGTGCTCACCGGGGCAACGAACTGATTTTCGAGGTGCACCGCCTTACCGCTCTGGTCGTACTCCTGACCGCCTGCGCGGACGCACCACCGCCGCAGCCCGCCGCGGACTCGCCAGCCGGCCATCTGGCGACAACGCCTGCGCCCGATGCATCCAAGGGCGTGTGTCCAGCCACGGGACTGTGGGCACGGTGCTCACTCGTCGACCGGATCGAGCGCTCGGGGCTCGTGCCGAGGGTAGATTCGTCGAGTCAGCCGGATGAGCCGCCGGTGTCGGTTCCGGGATTCCTGATACGGATCGGCAGTTCCGAGCTTGAAGTGTATTTGTATCCTTCTACGGTCGCGCGCGACGCAGACGCCGCGAAGCTCGATACCGCCAGGTATCTCGCGTATGATGCGCCGGTGCCGATGCAGCCAAGACCGACGTTGCTCCAATCCGCGAACCTTCTCGCCATTTTCCACAGCCGAAACGACCATCAGCGTGAGCGCGTCGGCGACGCAATCACCGCTGGCCCACCGCAGCCCGCTCGTCCGTGACTCACCGCAACATCCCAACACTGGTTGCCGTCGTCTTCATCGCGCTCGCTGGCTGCAGCCAGCCACGCGGGTCGGCGCTGTTGTCTCCGAACGCGGATTCCCTCGCGCAGCCCGCGCCGGATTCCTTCAAGGTGGCCGTCGAGACAAGCAAGGGGCGCTTCGTCATCCTGGCGCATAGGTCGTGGGCGCCGAACGGCGTCGACCGATTCTACTATCTGGCGACCAACCGCTTCTACGACGGCACGAAGTTCTTTCGCAATCTGTCGAATTTCATGGCGCAGGTCGGCATTCATGGCGATCCGTCCGTGAATGATGTCTGGGCGAAGATGCTGATCCCCGACGATCCGGTGAAGCAGAGCAACGAGCGGGGCACAGTGAGCTTTGCGACCGGAGGACCAAATACCCGCAGCACGCAGATTTTCATCAACAAGCGCGATAACAGCCGGCTGGACGCCATGGGGTTTGCGCCGATTGGACTTGTCACCGATGGCATGCACGTCATCGATGCGCTGTACACGGCGTATGGCGAAGGCCCACCGACCGGGGGCGGCCCCGATCAGTCACGGATCGAGCGGGAAGGGAATCGCTATCTCAACAACCGCTATCCCCGCCTCGATTCCATCATCAGCACGCGCGTCCTGAAGGAATGACGCGCGCCACCAGACCGGCCCCGGTGCCCGGGGCCTTGCCGCAGGAGAACTGATTTCATGGCGCACGCACCCCTGCCGCTCTACCGACGCGGCTTCGGTGAAACGATGCGACGCGACGCGTGGTGGATACCGCCGCTCGTCACGTTCCTGGTCCTTGGCGGGTTCGTGGTGTACGCCACCTGGGCGGCATTCCAGAATGGACATTACACCTACGGACCATACCTCTCTCCGTTCTACTCCCCGGAGATCTTCGGCAACTCACCACATGCGTGGTTCGGACCGAAGCCGGGCTGGTGGCCCGGCTGGCTTCCGTTTTCCCCCGCCTTGCTGATCCTGCCCTTTCCCGGGTTGTTCCGCTTCACCTGCTATTACTATCGCGGCGCCTACTACAAAGGATTCTGGGCAGACCCGCTGAACTGCACCGTCGGTGAGCCGAAGTTTCGCGGCGACAACTATCGTGGTGAAAATCGCCTGCCGCTCATCCTGCAGAACATCCATCGCTACTTCCTCTATATCGCCATCGCCTTCCTCGTCTTCCTGAGTTACGACGTCTGGCTGGCGACGCGTTTCGATGCGCCGGGGGGCGGCAAGGAATTCGGTATCGGACTCGGGACGATCATCCTGGCGGCCAACGTGGTGTTCCTGGCGTGCTACACGCTCGGCTGCCACGCGATGCGACACGTCGTGGGCGGCTACATGGATGAAATCTCGAAACGGCCGGCGCGGAAGCTGGCCTACGACTGCTCCAGCTGTCTCAACCGCTGGCACCCCAAGTGGGCGTACATGAGTCTCTTCTCGGTCGCGTTCTCGGACATCTACATCCGGCTCTGTTCCATGGGCGTCTGGTCGGACTGGAGAATCCTGTGAGCGAATACCAGACGTCCGAGTATGACGTCATCGTCATCGGCGCGGGCGGAGCGGGACTGCGCGCCGCGATCGAGGCGGCGCGTGATGGGATCCGCGTCGGCCTGATCTGCAAGTCCCTCCTTGGCAAGGCGCACACGGTCATGGCCGAGGGCGGAGCCGCCGCCGCAATGGGCAATGTCGACGACCGCGATAGCTGGAAGGTGCACTTCGCGGACACCATGCGTGGCGGCCAGTACGTGAACAACTGGCGCATGGCCGAGCTCCACGCGAAGGAAGCGCCCGATCGGATTCGCGAGCTTGAAGCCTGGGGCGCGTTGTTCGACCGTACGCCTGACGGGCGCATCCTCCAGCGGAACTTTGGTGGTCATCGGTATCCCCGGCTCGCCCACGTCGGGGATCGGACCGGGCTCGAGATGATCCGCACGCTGCAGGATCACGCCATCCATGAGACGATCGATGTCCACATGGAGCAGACCGTGATCGCGCTCTTCCGGAGTGGGGACCGCGTTGCGGGCGCGCTCGCGTACGACCGGGAACGCGGACGCTTCCGGCTCTTCCGCGCGAAGGCCACAGTGCTGGCCACCGGTGGCGTCGGACGCGCCTTCAAGATCTCCTCCAACAGCTGGGAATACACGGGAGACGGTCACTCGCTCGCGTACCACGCCGGCGCAGCGCTCCAGGACATGGAGTTCGTCCAGTTCCATCCCACCGGCATGGTCTGGCCGCCAAGCGTGCGCGGGATCCTGGTGACTGAAGGGGTGCGCGGCGAAGGTGGCGTGCTGCGGAACAGCCAGGGGAAGCGCTTCATGTTCGACAACATCCCCGAGAACTATCGGCCACAGACCGCGGACAACGAAGAGGAGGGGTGGCGCTATACGCAGGGAGACAAGAATGCGCGGCGTCCGCCCGAGTTGCTGACGCGCGACCACGTGGCGCGCATGATCCAGCGAGAGGTGCGCGAGGGACGCGGGTCACCGCATGGCGGCGTATTCCTCGATATCGCGTGGATCAAGGAGCGCATCAAGGATGGCGAGGAGCACATCCGCAAGAAGCTCCCAAGCATGTACCACCAGTTCATGCAGCTGGCCAACATCGACATCACCAAGGTGCCGATGGAAGTGGGGCCAACGACGCACTACATCATGGGCGGTATCCGCGTGGATGGCACCACACAGATGTCAACCGTGCCTGGGCTCTTCGCGTGCGGCGAGGTTGCTGCTGGGCTGCACGGCGCCAATCGCCTGGGCGGCAACTCGCTCTCCGACCTGCTCGTCTTCGGGCGCCGTGCCGGCATGCACGCGGCCGAATTCGCGCGCCAGAATGGCGCAGTCACCTTTCCCGAACAGGACGTGAGCGGTGCGATACGCGACGCTTTGGCGCCGTTCGAGCGCGGTACGAGTGCCGAAGGACCATATCAGCTGCAACACGAGCTGCAGGAAACGATGCAAGATCTGGTCGGGATCGTGCGGGTGCAGGACGAGATGGAGCGCGCGCTTGGCGTCGTGGGGCAACTGAAGTCGCGCGCCGCGCGCATCGGCGTCGGGGGGAACCGCGAATACAATCCTGGATGGCACACGGCGCTGGATCTGCGTCACCTCCTGACGGTCTCCGAAGCCATTACGCGCTGCGCGATGGAACGGCGAGAAAGCCGGGGCGGTCACTTCCGCGACGATTACCCTGACAAGTCGAAGGAATTCGGCAGCTTCAATCTTGTGGTCCGAAAAGGTCCGGATGACGAGATGCAGCTCGAGCGGGTGCCCCTTCCACCTTTGCCCGCGGAGCTTGCGGCGATCATCGAGGAGATGAAGTGACGACCGCTCAGACACCGATTCCGGCCCGCGAGCAGCGCACGTTCAAGGTGTGGCGCGGCGATGCTTCCGGCGGAAAGTACGAGACGTATGACACGCCCATCGACGAAGGGATGGTCGTGCTCGATGCCATCCACCAGATCCAGGCCGCGCAGGCGCCCGATCTTGCGGTGCGATGGAATTGCAAGGCCGGGAAGTGCGGATCCTGTTCCGCCGAGATCAACGGCATGCCCAGGCTGATGTGCATGACGCGACTCGACGAACTGCCCACCGACAAGCCGATCAGCGTCGAGCCGATGCGCGCCTTCCCGCCGGTGCGCGATCTCGTGACTGACGTTTCCGTGAACTTCCGGATGAAGAAATCCATCCGTCGCTTTCAGCCCCGGCCGCCTGACGCACCCGATGGGACGTGGCGCATGCAGCAGCAGGACGTCGACCGTGTCCAGGAATTCCGGAAGTGCATCGAGTGCTTTCTCTGCCAGGACGTCTGTCACGTCCTGCGGGACCATCACAAGCACGAGGAATTCGCGGGGCCGCGGCACTTCGTTTATACCGCGGCGCTTGAAATGCATCCGCTCGACGTGGGCGACCGCATCCCGGCGCTCAAGGACCAGCACGGCATCGGCTATTGCAACATCACCAAGTGCTGCACCAAAGTCTGTCCGGAGCACATCACGATCACCGACAACGCGATCATTCCGCTCAAGGAACGGGTCGTCGACGAATTCTATGATCCGATCGGCAAGCTCGTGAAAATCTTCAGCCGCAAGCGGAAATCCTGACCTCCACTTCTTCGGGGCACGAGATGGACCTCAAACCGATCACGCGCGAGGGTATCCCGACCGCGCTGCAGAAAGCGGAGCGGTACCGGCTTCTCAACGACTCCTCGGCGGCCGAGAGTATTTGCCTGGACATCCTGCAGGTGGAATCCGACAACCAGCAGGCGCTGGTGACTTTGCTCCTGTCCATTACGGACCAGTTCAACGATGATGTCGGCGATTCTGTCAAGCGGGCACGTGACGTCCTGCCGCGGCTGAAGGACGACTACAAGCGCGCCTATTACGCCGGAATCATCGCGGAGCGGAAGGCGAAGGCGCTGATTCACCTCGGCGGCATGGGCGTCGATGAGGTCGCGCACGACTGGTTCCGCGACGCCATGCGCTGGTATGAAAAGGCGGAATCCCTGCGGCCGTCCGGAAATGACGAGGCAATCCTGCGCTGGAACACCTGTGCGCGGCTGCTCACACGACACGAGCCAAAGCACGTCACGCGGGACGAATTCGAGCCGGTCCTCGGGGAATAGCTAGGGGAGCAGCAGCAGGACCACCAGTAATTCAGCCGGGTCTTGCGTCGCACGCTGGTGTGACGTGATGCCGATGATGCGTGCCAATACGACCTCATCGTCCTGGTCGTCGCGGGAAATGGTGTCGAGTGCACGTTCCGCCCCTGCCGACAGTGGCGCTGTCGCGGCGACACGAGCGGCCGTGATCAGCGGCGCGAGCGGTGCCTGCGCATGACGTCCGTGCTTTCGGGCAATCGCGTTGACCCGACGCAGCACCCCCACACGCGCGCGCGCCGCGGTCAGGGCAGCCGGTGCGATGATTCCAGCCGCGGATTTCGCACGTGCCCAGTCGCGCACGATGCACGCGACGTCATCCAGCAGCGGTGCCGGTACGTCAGCGTCGTCGCCCTCCGCCGCCGTGAGCGCGCGTTCGACAGGGACGCGGTCGGCCGTGGCGGATCGCGTCCGCGTGTCGACGGCGAGGAGCGTCACTCCGTCCGCCGTTCGCACGCATGCCAGTGCAGTACACGGCGCCCGCGGTGCGTGAACCGCAGCGACGATGTGGCCGTCGCAGTGTTCGTCGCCGCGCCATCGCGCGAGCCACGATGCAATCCGCTCTTCGCGATCGAGG
>DASPMP010000020.1:0-12287 GCA_035626995.1 Gemmatimonadaceae bacterium | reverse complement strand
GTCGGCGTCGATCACAAAGGCCTTCTCAGCGAGATAGCGCCGCGGCAACCGCTTCTGGAGCATGTTCAGCCATTTAAGCTCAGTGCCATCACCCAGCGCCGTTGGATGCGAGTGCACTGCGCGCAGGCCTTCGAGCTCTGTGCGCATTTGCTCCTGCTGGCTGCGGAACCATTTTTTTGCGTCGTCGCGTCCCATAACCCCTCTCGACCGTTGAGTATTATGAAAGGGGAAAGAGGGGTCCGAACAGGTCGCGCCAGGCGCGCAGTGCCTCCCCTTGCCGACCGGATCGCGTCAGATGGAGAGCGTTGGACGCCTCACGCTCCGCGGCCACCAGCGCCGTGCGCGCGTTATCACGGCGCGCGGCGTCCATCCCATCGCTCACGGGAGGCCCCAGACCGGCGGGATCGTTCCACGTCTCATGGATCCGTGCCGCCAAAGTCGCGAAGAACGACTGCATCTCGCGCGCACGTTGACCGCCATAAGGGGCGTGCAACACCTCAAGCGCCATGACCTCGATCAGGAAGGACGGCTTGATCGGCTTGTCGTGGTTGTTGTTCCAGTACTTCATCATTCGCACAAGCCCCTTCCACTCGTCGGCATAACTCCTTTGTGCCGCAGTCGCCTTGTCCGCGTGCACGCGCGGGTTCGTTTTCGTCCAGCCGCTCCCATTCGGTCCCGTATCCGGAATTTCGTAGTCGTTCTCGAGCGCAAATGCGGGGACGACGTCGAAGCTCACAACCTTGTAATCCGTCTCATCATCGGCATTTGCCTTCACCCCAAAATCGACGCTCACTGAGCGTCGCTGCACCTTCACAGCCGACCGGCCGTATTCCTTCGTCAAGGTGTCAGCCACGGCAGTGAGAAGCGCGGACGGCGGCTTCTTGCGATAGTGACGCTCCTTGTCGCCGAGCACGCAGAAGATGTCGACGTCCTTGAGCGGTTTTGTTTTCGTATGACGCGCGTACGAGCCTGTGAGGAAGTCGTGCTCGATCTCGAACGACTCGTCCATGAGGTTCCGAATTTCTTGCTGCCGCCGCGATGCATCGTTTTGCTCCCTGTCGTTGAGCTCCAGGCGGCCGCGAAATTTTGAGAATGCGTCCTCGGTACTCAGCATGTTACACCTTCCGGAAGTAGCTGATGCCGCCGCTGAGACCCGACGCATCGATCGCCGTGCCGATGCGCTGCTCCGCAAAACCTGAGCGGCTTCGGCCAGTCGTCGGGCTCCAACCCTGCACGTCTGGCCGGCCCTCCTTGTTCGTCACGATGACTCGATATCCAGTAGTCCAAGGATGCGCTCCGGCCTTCTGGATCGAATAGCGTATCGCGTCCGCATCGATCCAGAACTCACCGTCGCCGCCGGTGTACCCATACGAGATCGACACGTCCCAGAAGCCAAGCGGCGCATCCGTGATGGGATTGAAGATCTCGAGCGTGACCTTCTCGAGGTGCCCAGTCTCCATCCACTTCCGGATGCCGCGCTCGAGTACCTCCCAATCACCAACAAGCTTCGCGGGATTCATCCCGCTCCGCGCCACGATGTCCTTGAAGCTGCGCAGGATGTTGTCCGTGACGTGTGCGATCGCGTGGGAATACGCGCGAACATTGACTGTGGTTGCCGGCATGATCACCCCCTCCTAAGCGCGTCTTCGTCGATGCGAAACGCCGAACGAGCATGTGTAATTCGCTCGCTCTTCGGCTGAAGAACTGACTTCGAGTCGAACGAATCATTGTTTACGTCGGTCCCTGTTGCCCTGGCGGTGACACGTTTCGAGTTCACTGCCAGCGCCTTTGACACCCAGTCGAGGTCTTCGGTCAGGCACGGGACGGACATCCGCCAATCCCCGTCCGTTGCCACGAAGCTCAGGGGTGAGTCCTGCACCTTGTCACCGTCCATTGCGTCGTCGCCGTAAACGCAATAGATGCGCACCCGGGGCCCGCTGCCGAACACCGTCAGCGCGTCATCGCGAAGGGCTTCATCGGTTATGCAGCTGCACATCACCCCAGCGACTGCCGCAAGCTCGGTTCGGGCCGCGCTCCGCGGGTCCGGGGCGATCAGCTGCACGATCCTTTCCCACGTATCAGTCGCGTACACCTTCGGGAGCGACGCGAACGTGCGCGCGACGGTTGTCATGCTTCCTCCCGCGCTGTGGCTATCATCTTCGCTTCGGCAGAAGCGGTCTCCGCGGCGAGCTTGAGGTGCTCTATTGTTAGCTGATTCGGGTCAAGGCACGTATCCAATTCAAAGGTGCACGCGGTTGCCACGAGTTTGCGTAGCGACCGGCCATCGAGGCCTTCGGCGGCGATCGCTACCCCGGCCAGCTTCTGCGACTGCGCCAACGCGGCCATGGCGGGGTATTCGTTAGCGAGCCGGGTAAGCGTATCGCGTAAGATCGTGCGCCGCGCCTCTGCGGTCGGCACCGGCACCGTGAGGACCAAGTCAGCGCGCGAGACGAATGCAGCATCGATCGCACGCGGGAAGTTGCTTGTCGCAACGAACAGGACGTCGTGAAGCTCGGCGGCAAATTGGTCGAGCTGGACCAGGGCGGCGTCGGTCGCGCGATGGACATCGATTGGGTTGGCCTCCAGGCTCAGTTGTCCGCGGTCAACGACGAGTGTTTCAACCTCATCGAGGAGGACGATCAGCGGCCCGTGCGCAGCGTGCTCGCGAATCGTCGTTCCGAACAGCTCCGTTACCGCCCGCTGCGATTTTCCGAGGGAGCTGCTTGAGAGCGCATGCGGGTCGACTTCAATGAAGCGAAACTGCTCATCTGGAAGCGTCTCGGCGACTCGGCTCGCGACCCCTTTGGCAAGCGACGTCTTTCCAGTTCCCGGCGGCCCTACCAGCAGAATGACGCCATGAAGTGGCAGGACTGCTGACGGCACCACTCCGCGCATGCGAAAATTCAGGATCGCCTGCGCAAGGAGGCGTTGTTTTTCGACCGGGGACATGATGATGGCATCCCAGTGTTCACCGAACTCAGGATCGGGGAGCGCGCGAACGTCGGCGATCCCCGCAGGCTTTTCTTGAGCGAACTCGAGCGCGCGTGAAGAGCGGCTTGCCGCGCGGCACTGCTGTGTTGAATAGCTCACTGACCGTCCCTCGACGAAAGGTTTCGTCGAGCGCTTGTCCCGCCGGAGTGGCGGGCAACTCTCGACCATGCCGATACCGCCCGATAGATCGGGTGGTTAGACGCAACAAAGAGCCGTAACGGCGTATACCGGCCGGCACTGCGGCCGAGTATCTCGCTGTATTACGCTGCTCTTGGCGTCAGCGACGGGGGTGGGCGAACGCCTCGCGTAGGCGCGTGCGAATCACACCACGCACCAGGGCGGCGTGACTCGCCAGTAAAATGCAGGCGGCGACGGGCTCGGCCTGCAACGCAGCAGTCACTCGGTTGCTTCTTCCGACACAAGCTGGGAAGAACGTTCCGGCTATCAGGCGAGGTATTGGTACTGACTCGTGACGAATGCTGATCGACTCGCACGCAGCGATAGCCGACGACACCGATGCCCCACCGTTCGAGAATCTCAAGGAGAATCTCGTCGGCTTCATGGGCAAGTGTCGCCGCGCCTCGCTGCGTGATCGAGCGAACTATCATGGCTTCAGCAATACGGTGCGTGTGAACAATGTGGCCCTTAGGATCTCACATAAAGATTTTGAAACGGCTCTCTGGCTTTGAAAGGCGCGCTCGAGGATTCTCATCGTTGACAACGCGATGGACCTTCACGTTCCCATTCACATCGATTACCGCCTCAACCTCGACCGGCCGATCACTCCCGGCCAGTCGCAGCAGCTTTGACTCGGGCACCGACTCTCGATTCACGATCCGCATTCGCCAGCCCTCGCTGATCTGAGAATTGATCCTGTTGGGGCTTCGGCTCTCGACTGTTCAAGCGAGAGCCGAGGCCGAGGCTGTCTTACATCAGCCGCACTCGCTGAAGCCGCACACATGGCACTTCACGCACCCTTCCGCATACTCCAGCTGTGAGCCGCAGTCTGGGCACGTCCCCATGAAGCTCTCGCCGTTGTCATAGCGGCCCATCTGCTCCGGCTGCTCGCCACCCGCGCCCGGCATCGGACGCACCATCACAGGCTGCTTCGCCGCCGGCGGCTCGTCCGCGCTCGGCGCACCAGGCGCACGGAACTCGCTCGTCGTGAAGGCGTCCTGCTGCACGCCCTGCACGCGATCGCGCCACCAGTCATCCAGCGCAATGCCAATCGCGTCCGGCACAGACATCACCTTGTTCGGGCCCAGGCCAACCGCTCGATCGCTCGAGATGCCACGCAGCTGCTTGTGAATGCTCTGCAGCGGAATGCCCGAACGCAGTGCGAGGGAGATCAACCGGCCCATCGCCTCCGCGTCCGCCATCGCTGAACCACCCGCCTTGCCCAGCGTCACGAAGACCTCGAAGGGCTGGCCCTTGTCGTCCTCGTTGATGGTCACGAACATCACCCCCAGCGGCGTCTCCTTCTTGTACGTGGTGCCGCGCAACTTGTCGCTGCGCGCACGCTTCTGCCGGCGGTTGGTGTTCTCGGTCTCGACATCGATCACGCGCTGCTTGAGCAGCTCGATTTCCGCGTCGCGTTCGGCCAACGAACCGAGAAGCTCGGCCACCCGCTCCCTTTCGGCGCGTTCAACGTTCTGCGTGGTGCGTTCTGCGCCCTGCGTCGGTGCTCCATCGCGCTTCTTCGCGGCTTCAGCGGTCTGGCCGGTGGATAGCACCTGGTTGTCGCGGCTGCCGTCGCGGTACACGGTGACGCCCTTGCAGTTCAGCTCATACGCCAGCTCGTAGATCGCGCGCACATCCTCGACCGTCGCGGCGTGCGAGAAGTTCGTCGTCTTCGAGATGGCAGAGTCGCAGTTCTCCTGGAAGGCGGCCTGCATGCGGATGTGCCATTCAGGAGCGATCTCGTTCGCCGTGATGAACACGCGCTGCCACTTCTCCGGCACTTCGGGATGCTTCGCGGTGCCCGTCTTCGCGATGCGCTCCATCAGCTCTTCCGAGTACCAGCCCTCGTTCTTCGCGATCTGGACGAAGTCCTCGTTCACGTCCGGCATCATCACGCCCGCCTGGTTGCGCATGAACGCAACGGCAAAAAGCGGCTCCAGCCCCGACGAGCACCCCGCGATGATCGAGATCGTGCCGGTCGGTGCAACCGTCGTGACATTACAGTTTCTCAACATCTGCATCGGACGCACGCGCTTCCCTTCCGCGTCGCGCGCACAGGTCTCGTCCGGTCCCCAGATGCTCTGCGCCCACTCGGCGAACGGTCCGCGCTCCTTCGCCAGGCGCTCGCTCTCCTTCTTGCTCTCCTGGTCGACGAACCGCATGACTTTTCGACCAAACTCTACGCCTTCAGCTGTGTCGTAAGCAATGCCAAGCCGCACCAGCGCATCAGCGAAACCCATGACGCCGAGACCGATGCGACGGATACGCTTGGACAACGCATCGATCTCGGCGAGGGGATACTTGTTGACGTCGATGATGTTGTCGAGGAAGTGCGTCGTGAGCTGGATGTCGCGGCGGAACGCGTCCCAGTCAAGGTCCGTCGCGCCCTCGTTCACATAGTGGCCGACGTTGATCGAGCCGAGGTTGCAGACGTCGTACGCGAGCAGCGGCTGCTCGCCGCACGGGTTCGTCGCCTCGTACGCGCCGAGGTGCGGGACCGGGTTGTAGCGGTTGGCTTCGTCGACGTAGAAGACGCCCGGCTCGCCGGTGCGCCAGGCGCCGAGGATCATCTTGTCCCAGACCATCTGCGCGTCGAGCTGGCCGACGACTTTCTTGTTGGACGGGTCGATGAGGTCGTATGACGTCTTGTTCTTCAGGGCCGTCATGAACTTCTCGGTGACGGCGACGGAGATGTTGAAGTTCGTGATCTGCGTCAGGTCTTCCTTGCAGGTGATGAACTCCATGATGTCCGGGTGATCCACGCGCAGGATGCCCATATTGGCCCCGCGGCGCGTCCCCCCCTGCTTCACCGCGTCGGTGCTCGCGTCATAGAGTTTCATGAAGGACACGGGACCCGACGCGACGCCCGTTGTGCTGCGCACCATCGAGCCCTTGGGACGCAGCTGCGAGAAGCTGAACCCCGTGCCGCCGCCGCTCTGGTGGATGAGCGCCATGTGCGCGAGCGTGTCGTAGATGCCGTTCTTGCCGTTGCTCAGCGCGTCGTTCACCGGCAGCACGAAGCACGCGGACAGCTGGCCCAGGGGACGGCCGGCGTTCATGAGTGTGGGCGAGTTCGGGATGAACCGCCGCTGCGTCATGAGGAAATAGAATTCCTCGGCCACCGCATTCACCGCCCCCTCCGACGCGCCGTAGCGGCGATCCGCCTCGGCCACGACGGTGGACACGCGCCAGAAGAGATCCTCCGGCTGCTCCACCGCCTGCCCCTTCTCGTTCTTCACGAGATATCGCTTCTCCAGGACAGTGCGCGCGTTCTGGGTGAGCGTGACGGGGCCGGTCGGTGGATTCAGTGGGAGAGTCATGGCGGGAATTCCTCTGTTCTTTATGAAAGCAATGGTACTGGCGGACTGTCTGCTGGCGCGGCGACGTCGCCGAACTCTCTTCCTTATAGAGGGCTCTCGGCTCTCGGCCTTGAGCTCTCGGCCTCGGCTTTCAGCCTCGGCTTTCAGCCTCGGCTTTCAGCCTCGGCTTGACTGCCTTACTTCGATCATTTGGGACACTGTTGCACCCAAGCCACGCATGTCGGTGGGCGCGGATGATATCCGCACTCGTGAAACCACACAACACCCAACCTAAAGCGTTACGTTCGCGCGACTTGCGTTGCATACATCACGAACGTGCGCTAAGAACATCGTTATTTCGTCACTAAATGGTGCCCTTCTGCGACGAATTGACCACAAAGTGACGCAGCGCACAGAGCAAGGCGGACTGAAGCCGCAACTCAAATATAATCAACGTCTTACGCGGACGCGAGTTGTGTGCGGAAGGAAGCAAATGGAGATGCACACAGGCAATCCACACATGTGGACTCGTGTGGACTTGCTCGGTAACACAGGTCTTTCGGCCTCGGCTCGCGGCTGTTTTGTTGTCGTTATTGGGGATGGGTGGAGCGGCAGGGTACCCATCGCGCGATCGCTCCTCGCGCTGTTAGCGCTCGTCGCTCCCTTCGTCGGCAACCCGCGCAAAGATCAGCGCGGGTACCCGGCCTCCTCAGAGGCCGCGCTCCGGGCACCCCGCCGCTCCGCCCACCCGCCTCATCTCTAGCCGAAAGCCGAGGCCGAGAGTCGAGTGCCGTTGGTGCTTAGCTGCAGCGGACGAGCGCGGAAGGGCGGTGACTGTCCGGCGAGGACCCGTGGCGGAGTAGAGGCTCGCCTAGGCGGCCGTGCGCAAAGAAGCGGTGACTGTCCGGCGAGGACCCCGTGGCGGAGTAGACGCTCGGCTGGGCGGCCGTGCGCAAAGAAGCGATGACTGTCCGGCGAGGACCCGCGGATGGGTGAGGGCTCGGCTGGAGCGGAGTGTCTGCGACGGGATGCGGCGACAGCCGCACACCGGAGCAGCCAGCGAGGACCGGAGTCGAGCGCGGACTGAGCGACAGCGAAGGAGCGCGAGACGAGGAAACGCAGCGTACTCCGCGAAGTCGAGCCCTCACCCAGCCGCGCGGTCCTCGCCGGACAGTCACGCCCATACGAACGTACTCCGCGAAGTCGAGCCCTCACCCAGCCGCGTGGTCCTCGCCGGACAGACACCGCTCTTCCCGAGCGTATTCCGCCGAGAGCCGAGAGCCCGCGACCCTACTGCAAGGCCACGCTGCGGATGACCCACGCGCCCAGTGCACCGAAGCCGTTGGCGATGTTCTGTCGCGGCGGCACCGGAAAGAAGTGGCTGCTCTCGCCGGTCATGATGTACGCATACGCGTCCAGGTTCATCGCGATGACCTGCAACCGCCATGGCCCGCCGGCGTTCTCGAAGTACCTGCGATCGACCGTGGCCGCGAGCGTGGTGTCCGTGGTGGATACGAACCAGCGGTCGTAGCACACGTTGTCCGGCGCGCAGGTGAACGACGGGTTCCCGCCCGCGGACGCCTGTCGTCCCGTGATGGAGACGAGATAGGCAAACGCGCCAGCGCTGGAGGTCCACGTCGCGCGCACGTTCACCGTGCCTGGCAGCGTTCCGGTTTTCTCATGATCCACAATGGTAAAGGCTCCCGGCACCGTGGTCGTCGCGGTGGCAGTGAGTCGGCCAAGGGAAGTCACCTCGAGCGCATACGTGGCGCCATTCGCCAGGCTGGCCGTGAGAGTCATGCAACGCGGATTGCCCGCGAGCGACCCGTAGCGGAAGTGGCATTCGTCCAGCTCGCGGTCCTGGCGCTCGGACGGAATCGATCCGCTGGCCGCTGTCCCGGTTCCAGATACCAGCGTCGCGGCTGCGCCGTTTAGCGTGTCGCCCCCGGTCGCCGGTTGCAGGAGGATCGGCTGCTGCTCGGCATCGGGGTCGAGAATGAGCATGACGCGAAGCTCGGGCACGCTCGGCACCGGGCGCGTCGCCAGCGGGTCGCCGCAGCCAAGCAGCGATACTGCGGCAGCGCAGCGGAGGGCGGTTGGCAATGCACGTGGCATGCGCATCAGAAGCGGAAGTTGAAGCCGAATGAGGGGAGCATGACCGACGGCGTCGCGATCGGGCGAAGCACCACGCCCCGCTGCACTGGTCCGTCGGGACCGTAGTCGTATTCCGGCTTCGCCTCGTAATACAGGACGTTCGGTCGTCCCGCGACGTTCTGGAGATTGAGATACGGCTCGATCATCGCGCCACGCACGCGGAACGACGTGCGCATCCCAAGGTCGAGCCGCAGGTAGGGCTCGTGGCGCTGCTGATAGGGCCCCCAGAGCGGCACGGTGCGCGTCGACTGCAGGATGCCTTCGAACGGCTGGAAGTGCGGAGCGAGGACGTCACCGAGGAATGGCCAGAACGGATGGCCCGTGCCGTAGCTCCCCTGCGCCGAGAGCTGCAGGCGCTGGCGCACGCGCATGCTGAGCGCCGCGTTCATGGAGTGGCGACGGTCCCACGCGGCGTCGTATGCCGCGCCCGTCACTGCATCGGTGAACTGCGTCCGGCTCAGCGAGTACCCTACCCAGCCACTCACGCGATCGCCGTAGCGCCGGAGGCCCAGCTCCAGCCCACGCGCGCTCCCGTCGTCATACGACACGCTCGCGAGGTCGCGCACGGCGACCGGTTTCCACTGCGCCACATCGCTCAACTGCTTCAGGTATGCGCCCAGGGTCAGCTGCCATGTCATGGCACGCCACATCTCCAGCTCCGCGGTCAGCGCGTCGGACCGGGACGCTGGCGCGCCGTCGGGATGCGCGAACCAGATGGACGGGCCAGGCAGGACGCGGCGCTCGTCGCGCAGCGTGGACATGTGCTGGTAGCTGCGCGATACGCCAGCGCTCAGAGCGATGGCCGGCGTGATCGTGGCGCGCACGCCGAGCCGGGGCTCCACCAGCAGCGGCTCGTTCAATCCGGATCGGTACGACGCACGCAGACCCGGCGCGATGCGAACCCGTCCGAAAGCGCGATCCCATTCGCTGTACAGCGCCGGCATCGCGTACGACTGCGCGATGGCGCCAGTGAAGTAGCCACCTGGAACCCGGCTTCCCGTGAGTCGCAGGTTGAAATGCTGGAGGTCAAGGCCGGCGCGCCACCGTCCACCGGCCAGTGTGCGCTCTGCCTCGCTGCGCATGCCGACGTTGCGCACTACGCTCTCCGTGCGGCCGGTGGTGACGTCGCCGCGGGGATCGATGGTGGCGTCGAAGCCGCTGCCCCACAACTGCGTGGTCGTCATCCACGCACCGGTGCTGCGCTTCCAGCTGAGGGACGCGACGGTGTTTGCCCACGCCGACTGGAGCACCTGCGGATCGTCAGTGCCGAGCCGGAAGCGGTCTGACGATGCAAACGCGGACAATGCGAACAGGTTGGACGAGTCCGGAGCGAAGGTCACGCGCGTCTGCGCGTCGCGATATGCCATCGGCATGGTAGCGCCGACGAAGGCGTCCACGTGCGTGCGTCGACCCGCCGCCATCCAGGTGACGCGATCATCCATGGTGCGACCGCCGCCGGCGAAGCGCAGGCTCGTGAAGCTCAGGCCACCTTCGGCAAACGATTCGGATCCGTCCCGCTGCGCGATGTCGATCACGGAGCTGAGGGCGCCACCGTGGCGCGCCGACTGCATCCCGCGATAGAACTCCACGTTCGCGACTCCGTCGGGATTGAACACGCCGGCCATGCCGAACAAGTGGTACGCCCCGAACACCGGCGCGCCGTCCAGCAGGACGAGGTTCTGGTCGGGCGCCCCGCCGCGCACGTACAGCTGCGCGTTCAGGTCGTTGAGCACGACGCCCCCGGGCATGGACTGCAGCGCGCGAATCACGTCCGGCTCGACCAGCGTGGGCAGGTTCCGGATCTGGCGCGCGCCGAGTGTCGTGACGGCGGGAAGCACGAACGATTCGGACAGCCGGCGCGCATGGTCCGCCTCGGAGGCATCCTGACCAGGCGCGAGCACCTTCACGCGCGGCAACTGCTGCAGGCGCTGCAACATGACGTCGAGCTGCACGGCCGCGCTGGTGACACGCACCGTCACCTCCTGCTGCTGGAAGGACGGCGCGGTGACGCGCAGCTGGAAGTATCCCTCGGGCACGCTGTCGAAGGTGAAGCGGCCGACGGAGTCCGTGCGGGTCGCGCGTGCAAGCGCAGGCAGGCTCACCTCCGCGCGGGCCAGGCCGCGGCGCGTGACTTCGTCGCGCACGACGCCCTGCACCGCCCCCCACACCGTGGTCGCGACCGTTGGCTCCTGCGCGCGCAACAGGCAGGGCGTCGCAACGAGCAGCGTCACCATTGCGATGCACTTCACGGCCGCACCGACGGCGAGAAAAGCAGCTCTGTGCCCATGGTGTCCGCACTGGAGAGCACACGCAGCCGTGTGCCTTCCTTTATGAGGAACGGCACGTCGCGCACGCGGAGCACGAAGCGCTCGGTGGACCGCGGAACGTCGACCTGGATTTCACCGTCACCGGATGGGATGCTGGCGACACCGATGCCGTCGGCGCGCGGACGGAATTCCGCGGACGCCGCTGCGCCTGTGCCGCGAACCTCGATCCTGGTGCCCTCGGTGACGCGTACGCGAATGCGCACGCGGCCCGGGTCGGCGTCGATACCCACCCACATGTCGCCAGGAACGACTACAAGCGCGACACCGGAGATCGCGGTCGCCACAGCCGCGGGCGATGCGGGTTGCTGCGCGTTCTCAACCGGGCGGGGTTCGCTCCGTGCGATCCACTCGCGGAGTGGCGATCCCGGCACCGCCGCGGCGAGTCCGGCGATAGTCAGGAGGCCAGCGGTGACGAGCGCAATGCGGGTGGTCCGGTGCAATCGCGGCTTTCCGTGACGGCCATCAGCCGTGGGCAGCAGCACCCTGTCGCCATTGGCCCGCCTGGCAAGGATACGGTCGAGGGTGTGGGGCGGCGCGGAGGGCGAGAATTCTTCACGCGCTACGCTCAGGACCTCGCGAATCGACGCGACTGCGGTCCGGCAGGAGGCGCAGTCGCGCAGGTGTTCCGCAAACCGCCCGCGACCGGCAAGCTCGCCTGCGGCGAACGCGCGGAGCTGGTGGAAGGATGGATGCTGCGCGATCATGAGCCGTGCCTGGTGGAGCGGAGTGCCTGCCAGGCGCGAAACAGCCGCGCGGCGGACGCACCGCTGGTGATGCCGAGCAGCTCGCCGATCTCGGCGTGGGAATAGCCCTCGACTTCCTTGAGCATGAAGACGATGCGCAGGTCAGCCGGGAGCGCCTCGAGGGCACGCTGGACGGTGATGCGGTCGGCGATGTCGAACGTCGGGCTCGAGGCTGACACCGTCGCCAGTGCATCGTCCGGCTCTTCGCGCCGGCGTAACGCCGCGCGGCGTCTCATGAGCACCGTACGCACGGTGATGGTCCTGAGCCATGCATCGAAAAGCCCGCGATCGTCGTACGATCGCAGCGCGTGCGGGAGCCCGACAAACACGTCCTGGAGGACGTCCTCCGCGTCCGTGATCGACTGGAGCAGTCGAAACGCCGTGCGGTAGACAAGATCCGCGTGGCTGCCGTAGAGCCGCCCGAGCGCGCCCGCATCACCAGCGCGGACATCGCGCAGGAGACTCCGCAGGTTCGGGTCGGGCGCGGCCTCGGCTTGGGGCGACATGTGAGAGGTGGCGAGAAGCATTACTCAGGTAATGCCGCCCGACGGGCAAATATTACATCGGGCTCTCGGCTCTCGGCTCTCGGCTCT